>JAGXLC010000053.1 GCA_018334875.1 Bacteroidales bacterium
TAATCTCGTCCTTAATTTCTCTTCCCGGTATTTTATCATAAGCATCCCTGTACATGTCAACTGCCTCATAAAATTGTCCGGCCTGGTAAGTTTCTTCAGCCTCGTCGTAAAATCTCATTTGAGCATTGGCCGCAAAGGAAAACAGGTGAAAGCTCAGGATGAGGATAATCGCGGATTTTAAATTCATATATCAAGTTTTTATCTGACTCATGCTGTATTTAAATTAACGATATTATTAGCTGCGGGTTTCATAATATGGTTGTAAAATGTCAATTAGCGTGCGTAAAAGTAAAGATTTTTGGTCAAAATAAAAAGATTGATATTCAAATCCAATTTACCGGGTGAATAGCATTTCCCGGTATTTCGGGAAAGGCCACATTTCATCATCCACAATTCTTTCCAGTTTATCGATATGATTTCGGATTTCACCAAAGTAAGAAACAACATTTTGATGATAGGCATAGGCCTTTTGTTTTTCATCCTCAATCTGATTGGCATTTTTCCTTGCATTGATCATATCCACCACTTTTTCCCTGATGGTATTGATATGGCGGGCAATTTTTTCTACCGTATCCAATTGATGATGGGCCATAATCTTATATTGTTCTTCAGGGTAAATTTCCTTAAGTTTTTGGATGTTTTCCATCATGGTGTTCTGATATTTGATGGCAGTGGGGATGATATGATTCATGGCCAGATCACCCAAAACTCTTGCTTCAATCTGCATCCGCTTTGTGAAATGCTCCATCTGGATTCCCTGGCGTGCTCCCAGTTCCTTTTCATTCAGTATGTTGTTGTTTCTGAAGACTTCGATTGTTTTGGGAGACAGGAATGCTTCCAGTGAACCGGGAATGCTTTTAATATTTGAGAGGCCGCGTCTTTTTGCTTCTTCAATCCATTCCTGGCTGTATCCGTCACCTTCAAAACGGATTTCTTTTGATTCTGTGATATATTGTTTCAGAACCCGGAATATGGCTTCATCCTTTTTTATGTTTTCCGCAGAAATCTGCTCATCCACTTCTTTCTTGAATTTGTTTAGCTGGTCAGCCACGATGGTGTTTAATACAATCATGGGAGAAGCTACATTTGCTGATGAGCCTACCGCCCTAAATTCAAACCGGTTTCCGGTAAACGCAAAGGGGGAGGTTCTGTTTCTGTCGGTATTGTCGACCAAAATTTCAGGAATTTTTCCTATATCCAGCTTGAGCTCGCCTTTTTCTTCCGGAGTCATTTTGGTGTCGTCCACTCTTTCTTCCAGTTCATCCAGCATTTGTGAAAGCTTGGTGCCGATGAATACGGAGATAATGGAAGGTGGTGCCTCGTGGGCGCCCAGCCGATAATCATTCCCGGTAAAAGCTATGCTGGCCCTCAGTAAATCGGCATGTTCGTATACCGCCTTAATGGTATTGATAAAGAAAGTTATGAACTGAAAGTTGTTTTTGGGTGTTTTGCCCGGCGCCAGCAGATTTTTTCCTGTATCGGACAATAACGACCAGTTGTTGTGTTTCCCTGAGCCGTTGATGCCATCGAATGGCTTCTCATGGAAAAGCACGCGGAAATGATGTTTTTTGGCGACTTGTTCCATGAGTGTCATCATGAGCTGGTTATGGTCTACTGACAGATTGGCCTCTTCAAAACGAGGAGCACATTCAAATTGGTTGGGGGCTACCTCATTGTGTCTCGTTTTCACGGGTATCCCCAATCGATATGCCTCGATTTCAAAATCCCTCATAAAGTTTTTCACCCGGTCGGTTAAGGACCCGAAATAATGATCGTTTAATTGTTGATCTTTTGGGGAAGGATGTCCGATCAGGGTTCTGCCGGTAAGATAGAGATCGGGTCTTGCGTTGTAGAAAGCTTCATCAATCAGGAAATATTCCTGTTCCCATCCCAGGGTTACATTCACTTTATTGATGCTTTTATCGAAATATTGGCATACATCCGTTGCAGCCTGATCGATATAATTGATCGATTTAATGAGAGGTGTTTTGTAATCCAGGGCATCTCCGTTATATGAGACAAAAATGGTAGGTATACAGAGCGTTCTGCCATATACGAAAGCCGGTGATGAAGGATCCCAGGCTGTATAGCCCCTGGCTTCGAAGGTGTTTCTCAGTCCCCCGCTGGGGAAACTTGAAGCATCGCTTTCCTGCTGCACCAACATTTCTCCCTGAAAATTTTCAATAATCCCACCATTGTCAGCGGGTTCAAAAAAAGCATCATGTTTTTCAGCAGTTGTGCCTGTTAAAGGATGGAACCAGTGCGTATAGTGCGTTGCACCACGATCAATGGCCCAGGCTTTCATGCCTGAGGCTACCTGGTTGGCATATTGTCTCTCAATTTTTATACCTTTCTCTATAGCCTCAAGAACATTGTCATAAGCTTCTTTAGAAAGGTACTCCTGCATTTTTTTCTGGTCGAAAACATTTTCACCGAAATAACGGGAAGTCTTCACCGCAGGTAACTCAACCTGAAGAGGCTGGCGTTTCAAAACCTCCTCAATTGCTTTAAATCTTAAAGTAGACATAACCTTATAAATTTTAAATACTTCATAAAAATGAATGCAAATATATTAAATATTTAAAATCCCTCAAGGATTCAGGGGTAAAATCGGAATTACTTTTATTTTTTTTAATCTTCCCCCGAAAAAATTAAGGGCTGGTTCGATTAGGTATGGGAGCTGGTGGTTTTGGGGTTGATATATACAAAATATGGCTTTGTCCTGTATTGTGTGCAATAACACCTTAGCCTGCATGAATAGTTCAGCTAATTTGGAAAAGCCAAAACAGAAACACATTAAATTCCTTGAAAGCATCCTGTTTGGTTTTGGCTTGCCAAAATTAGGTAATTGATGGAGAAAATAAAATTTTGTATATTTTTGCATTGATATGAATAATTATACTTCTAAAGATAAGGTTGAGCGGCTGCGTCTTGTCCGTAACTTGATCCGGGAGAAAAAAATCACCTCTCAGGAAGAATTGCTGGACTACATTAAGGAGCGCGGTTTTAATACAACTCAGGCCACTCTTTCGCGGGATTTAAAATATCTGAAAGCTACAAAAACATATGATGAGTCCTTAAAGGGATACATGTACGTGCTGCCTGAAAATAAGGCGGCTTCCGGCCAGGATATTCGCTTTGCCCTGGATGAATTTATTTCACTGGATTTTAGTGATAATATTGCAGTGATCAAAACGAGCAGTGGCTTTGCCAATGCAATAGCCATTTACATTGATCGCATTTATTTTGAAGGAGTGGTTGGTACAGTGGCCGGGGATGACACCATTTTGATTATCCTGCGTCCGGGTGTAAGTCATAAGGATTTTGTAGAGTCTTTACTGGAACATATACCCGAACTGAAAGATAAAGTGGATATCGACTGGCAGGACTTCAGCAGCTAGTTTTTTTCGTTTATAGTTTATTATACTTTTATTATTTCCTGATTAACAGCCTTTCCTGATACTTCAAGAATTGAATAACGCGAATGTATTGTATAAACTTACAATTTGCCTGACTTATTCCCGTTGGTTAATCTCTGAAAAACAGAATTATTTACATACGAAAGAAAATATTTTTGAAAAATTATAAATATTTTTTGTATATTTATGCAAAATGTATATCTTTGCATGTTGTATATGTATTCATTTAAAATTGTATTCAGATGGAAGCAGAACCAATAAAGATTCGTTACAGTGAGGCGGATGATACTGTGTATTCACCACAGATACATCAAATGTACAAGGAAGAAGCAGCAAACGGAGACATAGGGCTTGCAGTAAGGTCGGTTCCCTACCTGAATGATGTTATTTCAAAGGGTAAAGGGGTGTTTGCCT
The DNA here is from genome assembly GCA_018334875.1 of Bacteroidales bacterium. Taxonomy (NCBI): domain Bacteria; kingdom Pseudomonadati; phylum Bacteroidota; class Bacteroidia; order Bacteroidales; species Bacteroidales bacterium. The sequence continues at coordinate 3,834 of JAGXLC010000053.1, forward strand.
TTCATGGCGATCAACTGGCCGGATTCTGCTATATTGAAGCCTGGGAACATGAGAAATATCTTGCCAATTCAGGGTTGATTGTTCTTCCTGAGTTTAGGGGTAAAGGGGTGGCCAAGAAGATCAAATTCGGTGCTTTTCAGTTATCCCGAAAGATGTTTCCCCACGCCAAATTATTCGGGCTAACCACCAATTCGGCTGTTATGCGGATCAATGCGGAATTGGGGTATATACCCGTCACGTTTTCCAAGCTGACCCAGGACCCCCAGTTCTGGAAAGGATGTGCATCGTGTCCGAACTATGATATACTGTTGCGCAAAGAGATGAAAAACTGCCTTTGTACGGCTATGATCTTTGATCCCGAAAAACATACGAGTAAATATGAAGAAAAAGAATTCCGGAAAGAAAAAAATAGTGCTGGCCTTTAGCGGAGGGCTGGATACCTGCTTTGTTGCCAAATATCTATCGGATAAGGGATATGAGGTGCACAGTTTATTTTTATATTCAGGCAGTGGAAATACGGATGAATTAAAACATATAGAAATGCTTGCCGGGGATATGGGAGTAAAATCCCATCGCACCATAAATATTTCAAAGGATTACTACCGGAATTGCATCCGCCACCTGGTAGCGGGTAATGTATTAAGAAACGGAAATTATCCTTTGTCCGTCAGCTCGGAACGGTATTTCCAGGCCGCTCAGGTAGCCAGATATGCGGGGGAGATAGGAGCGGATGGAGTAGCCCATGGCAGTACAGGAGCGGGAAATGACCAGGTTAGGTTTGATACCGTTATATCGGTTTTGGCTCCCGGCTTGGAAATCTTTGCGCCTGTCAGAGACAATAAATTAACCCGGGAAGAAGAAATTGCCTATCTGCAAGATAAAGGAGTTGAGCTGAACCAGGAAGATCACAAATATTCACTCAACGAGGGCCTTTGGGGCACAAGTATAGGAGGAGATGAGACACTCACTTCACATCGTCCTATACAGGATACATCAGGTCCGGATAAAAAAGCAGACCGTGAACTGACCCTGATTTTTGAACAGGGGGAATGTGTGGGGATCAATCAGAGCAAATTCAATGATCCGGTAGAAGCAATAGAAGCCCTGAACAAGATAGGAAAAGAATATGGAATTGGAATGGATTACCATACAGGCGACACCATTATCGGGGAAAAGGGAAGAATAGCTTTTCAGGCACCGGCTGCCCTGATGATCATAAAGAGCCATCATCTCCTTGAAAAACATACCCTCACCAAGCATCAGCTTCAATGGAAAAACCATATCGCAGATTGGTATGGAAATATGTTGCATGAAGGATTGTATATGGAACCCGCTATGCGTGATGCAGAGAGGTTCCTGGAAAGTTCCCAGCAATATGTAACCGGAGAGGTGTATTTATTGCTTCGGGAAAAAGATTTTAAACTTCAGGGTATTCAATCACCCTATGATTTGATGGAGGCTTCCAATCATCAGTACGGTGAAAAGTATACCGAATGGGATGCGGAGGATGTTAAAGGGTTTATAAAAATATATTCCAATTCACTGAAAAATTATTATGGGTTGCACACCGATCTGATCAGTCATGAATATTCAAAATAAACAACATACCATCGACACTAAGGAACTGTTGAAAGATCTTGTCGGCATCCCCTCATATAGCGGTGAGGAGGGGGAAGCTGCAGACTTTCTTTATGACCGTCTCAGAGAAATGGGACTGAGCCCTTCCCGTAAAAAAAACAATATATGGGTATTGCCCGCCCATTATAAGGAGGGGCACCCCAATATTTTGCTAAATGCCCATATAGATACCGTGAAACCTTCCGGAAGCTGGAGTATGGACCCTCATCAACCTGTTGAAAGAGGCCAGGAGATTTACGGACTGGGTTCCAATGATGCCGGTGCTTCGTTGGTTTGTCTTTTGGATACATTTATGCACTTTTATGAAAAGGATCTACCGGTAAATATTATTTTTTCTGCCACTGCTGAAGAAGAAACGGGGGGAAGGGACGGTATTCAAACCATGGTTGAGGAATTGCCTGAAATTTCATTGGGCATAATCGGAGAACCTACAGGTATGCATATGGCGGTGGGGGAGAGGGGTTTGCTTGTTATAGACGGCACCGTTACGGGAACAGAGAAGCATGCGGCCCTCGAAAATACCGATAATGCCATCTTAAATGCCATGAAAGTGTTGAATACACTTCAAAATATACATTTTGACAAAATTTCTGAAGTCCTTGGAGGCGTGCATGTAACCGTTTCAGAAATCCATGCGGGGCTTCAGCATAATGTGACACCCCCGGAGTGCCGTTTTTTGCTTGATATTAGAATCAATGAGCATTATACGCCACAGGAGGTTCTGGAGATTCTCGGGAAAGAACTGGATTGTAGCTTAAAAGCCCGGTCGCTTGACAAAAAAGCCTCCGGTATCTCTTTGGATCATCCGATCGTCGATAGTGCCAAGGCATTAAATATCAAAAGATACGGATCTTTAACTTTATCCAATATGGCTTATGTGGATTTTCCCTCTGTAAAGATGGGTCCCGGTGACTCAGCCAGGTCGCACAAACCGGATGAATTTATCTACAGACATGAACTGGATACGGGAAAACTGTACTACACAAGATTAATAAATCAATATATTTCGCTGTTATGAAATTATGGTCGGAGAAGAACAATACGGAAAATTGGGTGTATCAACACACAACATCGGATCGGGCATTTGATGAAAAGCTTGCCCCATTTGATATATTGGGCTCAATAGCACATCTTACAATGCTGCGCAAATGCAATTTTGTTCGCGCGAAAGAATTTGAGGTAATGAAGGGTGAACTGATCAAGCTCTATAATGAGAGTTTGAAGGAAGATTTCAATATTCCACAGGATGTTGAAGACATCCATTCCTATGTAGAGTTGTGTTTAACCAACAGACTGGGAAAAGTTGGCAAGAAGCTTCATACAGCACGCTCCAGAAACGACCAGGTGCTTTTGGATATAAAATTGTATGTCAGGAACGAAATAGAAAATATCGTAGAACAGATGGACGGTTTGTTCCATAAGTTAATGGAATTGAGTAGAAAATATGAATATACTTTCATGCCGGGTTATACCCATGGACAGGTGGCCATGCCCTCTTCCTTCGGACTGTGGTTTAGTGCTTATGCAGAGCAAATGGCAGAAGATTTGATAGAATTCCATTCGGCATTTCAACTGGCCAATATGAATCCCCTTGGCTCCGGTTCAGGATATGGAAGTACTTTTGATATTGACCGGGAAATCACCACTTCTTTGCTGGGTTTCGATTCAATGCATTTCAATGTGGTGGGGGCACAATTGTCGCGCGGCAAAACAGAAATCCTTACCGCAAATGCCCTGGCTTTTCTAGCTACAACCTTGTCCCGGTTTGCCAATGACTGTTGTTTGTTCCTGAGCCAGAATTTTGGTTTTATCTCATTGAGCGAGGATGTTACCACGGGATCCAGTATTATGCCCCATAAAAAAAATCCGGATGTATTTGAGCTGCTCAGGGCCGATTTTAACCGGTTGAAAGCACTTCCCAATGAGATTTTTATGTATACTACAAATCTGACCACGGGGTACTCACGAGATTTTCAGTTAACCAAACATAGCTTGTTCCCTGCCATTGACAATTTTAAAGCCAGTCTGCTTACCTTTACCAAAGCCCTGGATCATATTCAAGTCAATGAGCAACTGATAGAAGATAAGCGTTACCGGGAAGTGTTTTCGGTAAACAAAATCAAACATTACACAGAAGAAGGCATGCCTTTTCGGGAGGCTTATCATAAAGTTTCCTCGGAAATCAATGAAGGCACCTATTCCCCTGATTACAAAATGTCCTCAAATACCATCGGGAACATAGGCAATATGTGTTTTGACGGCATAGAAAACAAATATGAACACTACAGGAAAAAGTTCTCCTTTCGTAAGATCAGCAAGTCTTTTCAGGAATTAAGGGAGATTTAACCCCGGTTACTGATTTTTTTATAACCCGGGTGATTGCTTCTTTTTTCTATTTTGTTGTTTCTGAGAATTTTTGGTAAAAACGTGCAATGGTTTCTATTCCGCTATAAAATTGATCCAGCGGATAATTTTCATTCGGAGAGTGGATGGCATCCGACTCAAGGCCAAATCCAAGCAGTATGGATTTTGTATTCAGTACCCGTTCAAAGGTAGCTATAATGGGTATGCTTCCTCCGCTTCTTACCGGAATGGGTTTTTTGCCCAGCCCTTCTTCCATGGCTTCACTGGCCGCTTTATAAGCAGGCAGATCGATGGGGCAAACATAACCCTGCCCTCCGTGAAGCTCGTTGACTTCTACCTTAACAGAATTGGGAGTAATGGAATGAATATAATCTTTGAATAGACCGGCGATTTTTTTATGATCCTGATTGGGGACCAGTCGCATGGAGATTTTGGCACTTGCGGTTGAAGGAAGTATGGTTTTTGCCCCTTCTCCGGTATATCCGCTCCACATTCCGTTTACGTCCAGTGAGGGCCGGATGCCTGTTCTTTCAAGAGTGGTGTAACCCGCTTCACCTTCCACTTCGGCAATGTCCAAAGACCTTTTGTATTCCTCCAGGTCAAAAGGTGCTTTGTTCATTTCTTCTCTTTCTTTTTCGGTCGCTTCAACCACATCATCGTAAAATCCGGGTATGGTAATTTTATTGTTATTATCTTTTAGTTTAGCAATCATTTCCGAGAGCACATTGGCCGGATTGGCCACAGCACCCCCGAAAATGCCCGAATGGAGGTCTTTGTTGGGGCCGGTGACATGCACTTCCATATAAGCAAGTCCCCGCAGGCCGGTTGTGATGGAAGGATGCTCCTTGCCCAGCATGCTGGTGTCGGAAACCAGTATCGTATCGGCCTGTAACATGTCTTTGTTTTGTTCACAGAACTTTCCAAGATTAGGAGATCCTATTTCTTCTTCCCCTTCCAGCATGAACTTTACATTACAATTGAGTTGGCCTGTTTTGGCAAGCATTTCAAAAGCTTTTATATGCATAAAGGACTGGCCCTTATCATCATCTGCCCCTCTTGCATATATCTTGCCATCTCTGATTTCAGGCTCGAAAGGTTTGGAATCCCATTTTTCGATCGGGTCAACCGGCATCACATCATAATGTCCGTATACCAGAACGGTAGGTCTGTTTTTGTCAATGAATTTTTCTCCATAAACCACCGGATTTCCATCGGTGGGGAGGACCCTGGCTTTATCTGCACCTGCATCCAGGAGTTTTTGTTTCAGGGCTTCAGCCATTTTTTTCATGTCCTCTTTGTGTTCCTTTTCGGAACTGATTGAGGGTATGCGGATAAGTTCGAACAGTTCGTCAAGAAAGCGCTGTTTGTTGTCTTCAATATACTTTTTGATGTCTTCCATTTTCTTTGGTTTATTTGGATTTTAAAGGAAGCTAATATAATAAATCTTTGATTATTTTAATTAATTATAAATAATTCCGGAGGTCCATTTCAATTTCCGGGAGATTAGCGGGGATAACATCAGAAATTGTTACCTTTGCTTCCTCAAAAAAATTGAAATATGGAACGTGCAGATAAACTACAGAATAACCAAAGCAATCAATACACCCGCCGGGACTTTCAGAATGGCTATTTTGGTGAGTATGGAGGCATCCATGTGCCCGGGGTATTAAAGGAGAAGCTGGACCATTTGGCTTCTGCTTTCAATGAGATCAGGGATAAGGATCATTTTGTCAATGAGCTTAATGCTTATTACAGGGATTATATAGGCCGACCCTCTCCTTTGTATCTGGCAAAGAGGCTGTCGAACCATGTCAATTCGCGGATATATTTGAAGCGTGAGGATTTGAATCATACCGGAGCCCATAAGATCAACAATACCGTGGGGCAGATTCTGCTGGCCAAACATATGAGAGCCGATGAAATTATTGCGGAAACAGGAGCGGGTCAGCATGGTGTTGCCACAGCTACAGCCGCCGCTTTAATGGGAATGAAATGCAAAATTTTTATGGGTAAGAAGGATGCCGAGCGTCAGCAGATGAATGTATACCGGATGAAAATTCTCGGTGCTGAGCTGGTTACCACTGAAAGGGGTACGGCTACGTTAAAGGATGCCATTAATGCTGCTCTGGAGTACTATGTCGATCATCCTGAGGCATTTTATTTGCTTGGATCGGCCGTTGGACCCCATCCTTATCCTTCTATGGTCAGATATTTTCAGAGTGTCATCGGTGAAGAAGCCAAAAAGCAGTTTCTGGAAAAGGAAAATAAGCTGCCGGACGCTATTTTTGCCTGCGTTGGCGGTGGTTCCAATGCAATAGGCATGTTTTCGGGTTTTCTAAATGACCCCGAAGTGAATATTTATGCTGCCGAAGGAGGAGGAGAAGGAGAAGTATTATACAGAACGGCTTCCACATTGGTTATGGGAAGCCCGGTGGTATTTCAGGGTACCTATTCCTATTGTTTGGTTGATGAAAAACACAATCCGGTAGATACTTATTCTATTGCGGCCGGTTTGGATTATCCGGGTGTAGGACCGGAGCATTCCTATCTTAAGGATACCGGGAGAGCCGAATATTTTACCGTTACCGACCAGGAAGCTATTGAAGCTTTTAAGATTTTATCGGCTTTGGAGGGAATTATTCCTGCTATCGAATCTGCTCATGCGGTTTCACTGGCAATGAAAATGATGAAGGATCAGGATGCAGTAAGTATTGTCAACCTTTCCGGGCGCGGAGATAAAGATATGGACAGGAAACTGGTATAGATATTGTCTGACGGATACATCGGCGTTCAGGCAATAAGATAACAAATGAGAGCACCCAGTCTTGTCCGGCTTGCGAAGGACCATGTCCGGGGGCTGTATCAAAAATGAAAATTTGGGGCATTGGATAAAAAAATATTCGAAGGAGGAAAGAAGCTTCCTTTGGTGGAAAGGTTTTATTCCATACAGGGAGAAGGGTTTCATACCGGCAAGCCGGCTTATTTCATCCGGATAGGAGGATGTGATATCGGATGCCATTGGTGTGATTCGAAAGTAACCTGGAATCCGGACGTTCATCCGCTTGTGGATGTTCGGGAAATTAAGGAATCGGTTCAGGAAACACCGGCAAGGGCTATTGTTGTTACAGGAGGTGAGCCCAGCTTGTATAATCTCGATCCTTTGTGCGATGCATTGAAATCCACTGGCATTAAAACATATTTGGAGACGTCGGGCACTGGTAATTTTACAGGGGTATGGGATTGGATATGTCTTTCACCCAAAAAGCAAGAACCCCCCAAAACTGTGTTTTATAAAGCAGCGGACGAATTGAAGGTGATCGTCTATCGATATGAAGACCTAAATTGGGCGGAAAAAGCAGCCAGGAAGGTGTGCGGAAGATGTATGCTTTATCTTCAGCCGGAATGGAGCCAATACAGGACAATCATTCCTTCAGTTGTGGAATATGTGAAAAACCATCCGGAATGGAGGGTTTCCCTGCAGGCCCATAAATTTATGCGGATCCCCTGAAAGTAGATTACAGAAAAAGGCTTATTTATGATTTCGACGCATTTCCATTTTTAAGTATATTGTGCCCGGTTATATGGCCTTGATATAAAATACCAAAACAACCATGAGAACACTGATTATTCTTTTTATTACAGCAATTTCCTTTTCAAGCCTGCACGCTCAGCAACAATATTCAACCTCATCAGGGAGGGCAGCCGAAAGTCTGGAGGAAGCACTCCGGAATTATAGAATTAAGGAATATGACAAAGCACTTGGAAATATCGGGGATGCACTGGACAGAGATGACTCTTTTATAGAAGCATATATTGTCAGAGGACAGATCTATGAAGCCAAAGAAAATGATTCCCTTGCCCTGGATTCTTATAAGGAAGCCATCGGAATAGATCCTGATTTTTTCCCGAAAGTACTTTACAGTGCAGGACTGATTGGACTAAAAATGGGTAAGTATGCTCAGGCAAAAGAGTATTTTAACCGTTTTATAGGGAAAGAAGACATTGGCCCTATTTTTGAAGAAAAAGCCAACAAGCACATTCGTTCCTGTAACTTTGCCAGGGAACAACTGAATGATCCGGTGCCATTTGATCCCAAAAATCTCGGAGATAATGTTAACAGTGAGTATGATGAATACTGGCCGTCTATCTCAGCCGACGGACAAACGCTGGTCTTTACCCGGCTCATTCCCCGGGAAGATCTGGATGAGGTAGAGAGGAGAATGGAGCAGATGGATGAAGGCAGGAAGAAATTTATGGAGTCGTTGGTGCATAAGCGACAGGAAGATTTTTTCATAAGTAGCGGGACAGATACCGGATGGTCGGAGGCCAGGAATCTTGGGTATCCGATCAACACCAAAAATAATGAGGGTGCCCAAAGTTTGTCCGCAGACGGTAAAACCATGTATTTTACTGCCTGTAACCAAAAGGGAGGCGAGGGTGGATGTGATATTTATTATGCCAGGCTTACGGAAACAGGCTGGAGCGATCCCGTCAACCTGGGTGCCCCTGTCAATACGAAACACTGGGAGTCGCAGCCATCCATATCACCCGACGGGCAAACACTTTATTTCTCCAGCAACCGGGATAACGGAAAAGGAAAAAAAGATTTATGGAAAAGTACCAGGCAATCGGATGGATCATGGGGGGAACCGGTCAATCTTGGCGATAGCATCAATACTCCGGAAAATGAGGTGGCACCGTTTATCCATATGGATAACGAAACCCTCTATTTTGCTTCAGACGGTTGGCCGGGCATGGGAAGCCTTGATCTTTTCAAAAGCCGGAAAACAGGAGAAAATTCATGGGAAGAGCCCAAAAACCTTGGCTATCCGATCAACACCCATAAAAGTGAATTTGGCCTGATAGTTAATTCACAGGGAACAGATGCTTTTTATGCAAGCGACAGGCAAAAAGGGAAAGGGAAAGATATTTTTCGTTTCCGCTTATACCGGGAAATCCGGCCCACACCAAGTGCTTATATGAGAGGAAAAGTTTATGATTCTGAAACCAGTGAACCTTTGAAAGCCAAATTTGAGCTGATCTCCCTCGGTAGCGGGGATGTAGTGATGGAATCCTATTCCGATGAACAATCGGGTGAGTTTCTCGTGTGTATCCCTTCAAATAACAATTATGTGCTGAATGTTTCAAAGGAAGGATATCTGTTTTACTCGGATAATTTTACACTGAAAGGTGTTCATGAAGTGGATGAACCCTACAAAAAGGATGTACCATTGGATCCGGTTAAAGAAGGACAACGAATTATTTTGCGCAATGTATTTTATGCAACCGATTCGTTCAATCTAAAATCAGAATCCAGGGTGGAACTTAACAAGTTATATCAGTTTCTTGTAAATAATTCCGGGCTTAAGATTGAGATTTCAGGACATACAGATAATGTAGGATCTGAGGAATACAATATGGAACTGTCAGAAAAGCGTGCACGTTCGGTCTACGACTATCTTGTTGAAAAAGGTATAGATCCTGAACGTCTGTCATATAAAGGATATGGAGAAAGTGAACCTGTAGCCACGAATGAAACTGAGGAGGGAAGAGCCCAAAACAGGAGAACAGAAATTAAAATATTGGACAATTTGTGACCTGAGATTTGACGAAAAGAAGAAGCAAAGAATATGGGTTACTTCTTCTCAATGAGTGATTTGATGTGCTCTATTTGTTTTTGTTTGTTTACTTCTCTTAAATTCAATGCTGTTTGAGTAAAGTATTGGTGACGGGAAATGAATTTTAACTGCATCTTATTCCATTCGTTGATGTCGCCAATTTTGTTCTGTTCTTTCAGTTCATAATATAAAGTATTGGAAACCGGCATAAAATCACTTCTGCCCAGATAATCCAAATCAGCGTCGCACATGATCTTTTCGAGAAGGTCATTGGGTTCAGGTGGAATTTTGGTGGCCATAATCAAATCACATATCCTGTCAATCTGTTCCTGGTTGTATTGAAACTGAGGCAGATATTCCTTGGCAAGCTGGACACTGTAAAATTCATGATTGTCATAAGTAATGATGTGACCGGCATCGTGAAAGAGCGCTGCTGTTTTTAAAAGCAGAATGGCTTCATCGTCAACCCCTTCTCCGTATCCAATCACTTCAGCCTGATTAACCACGTCAATGGTATGCTTCACATTATGGTAATAAAGGTATGAGGGAAGCTCTTTTTCCAGTTTGTCTAAGATCAATTCCTCAAGGTCATTAAATTGTCTGAGAAGATATTTGTTGAGGAATATTTGATTGGGATGTATTCCCACTTTTCTGTTTTGGGCAAAAGCGGGTTTTATTTTTTTTACGCGCAGTATTTCCATATCGCCCTTATATTTTACGGGAATTTTGCCATTGAAATCACAATTAAAGAATTGTTTGATTAACTCATAGGTCATGATAGAAACATTGATCTCTCCATATTCGCTTGCAGAAGCTATCCTTTTGGCGATATGCACGGTATCCCCTTTCAGATCATAGGAAAGCTTTTTTCTTCCATGAAATTTGGCAGTAACAGGGCCTGTATGAATGCCAATACGAAAATCCCAGAAATTCCCTTTCCCTTCTTCATTTCCTTCTTTTAAGGTCATCATGTAATTTTTCATTTCCAATGCTGCCAGTACCACATCTATCGGATTGGTTATATTTTTTACCGGTACTCCACCCGCGCACATATATGCATCGCCAATAGTTTTTATCTTTTCTATTTTGTATTTTTTGACTATCTGGTTAAATTTCAAAAATATATCATCCAATTCATCCATAATGTCAAAGGAGGTATTCTGGTGGGCTGTTTTTTTAATTCCCTGCAGGTCGGCATATAATACCGTAGTCATTTCAAACTTAAGGGAATGGGAATTGGAATTGGAAGAAGGAAACTTAAACCCTTTGGGAAGATGCTGGGATGGAATTCGGGCCAGCATATTTTCCAGATTTTCTTTTTCTTTTTTTATTTTATTTTTTTCGTAGGTAAGATTCTTAACATGGGCAGTTAATTCTTTATTTTCCTTGACCAGCTCCGAAATTCTGAATAATAACTGTTCTTCTTTGTGTTTATCCATCTTGCCATGACTTCCTTTATCTTCCTAACGAAATAATGGGATACAGGGTTATAAAATCATTTGGAATTTTTTTTAGCAGTGTGCCGGTTAACTTGTATGGTGGTTTATTATTGGTGAATCTCTATTTCCAATTGATGAAAGTTTAGGAACCATTATTTTTTATCAATAAAAATTTATATTTTGCCCATAAATTTTGAGCTTACATTTTCGTTTTATCTTTAAATCATCTTATTCTTAAAGGATGATATGTATTCCCGGAAATAGAATGACTTTGGTCTCGCTGTTTATTTTGGTATTTCTTTTCTATACCAGAATTCTTTATGGGCAGGATGAGGAATTGAATGAAAGAGAAGAAATAAAAGATGAATTTGTCATTTTTTACGGTGACTCTCTTTCTTCAGAAGATTCAATTCAATTCACAATTGATAAAGATTCCTATGAATCCACTGAATCTTTTTTTGATACCCTTAAAAAGAAAGCAAAACAGAGTACTCTAAGTCAAAAGCTTTATGATCTATTGATTGTTAATGATAAGAAGAAAATCGGGCAAAATAAAAGTATTGATGACTATAGCACTCCTTTTGACCAATATAGCGGAAAACCGATTAACCGCATTCGTATACGTCAACTGGATGTTTTCGGTAAGTCCATAACCGATACTTCCATGAAAACGGATCAATGGTATGAAGAAGCAGGCAATTGGATACACATGCCTACACATCAATCCATTATAAAAGATAACCTTCTTTTTTCATCCGGAGACACCCTTGATCCCTCTCTTTTGAGAGATAACGGGCGTGTGTTGCGAGATTTGCAATATCTGAAGGACGCCCGTTTGATCGTTCAGCCCAGTGGCTCCCGCGGCGATTCAGTTGATGTAATAGTAGTTACCCAAGATGTTTGGGCCAAAGGCTTTGATGTTAACCTGGGAAGTATCAGTTCAGGGGAAATGCAGGTATTTGACAACAATTTCCTGGGCTTTGGCCATAAAATACAAACCAATGTCCAGTTTGATTATTTTGAAAATTCCAATCCGGGAATTGAAGCCTACTACAATCTGAGTAATATCCGGGGTAGTTTTATCAATACGCGGTTGTATTATTTGGATGCATTTAAAACCCGGCGTTATGGTTTACAGTTCAGCAGGGAATTTTATTCATACCGTACCCGGTTGGCGGGGGGAGGCAAAATGTATAGAACCAGTACTACGAGAAACATCGTACAGGAAGACACCACCTTGAATCAGGTCGATATGGATTACATCAATCATGATTTCTGGATGGGGTATGCTTTTCCTTTAAACTGGGGGGAGGATTTCTTCAGGAATCGAAATCGTTTGGTGTTCTCTGCAAGGTACAAAAACGACAGGTTTTTTGAAGGACCTCTGATTACCAGGAGATACAATTATCAGTTTCATAACAACCAGATGGTACTGGGTAAAGTCAGTCTTTCAAGGGAGAATTATTACAAAAGCTCCCTGATATATGATTTTGGACGTACAGAGGACATCCCTGTCGGGGATTTGGTGAGTTATACCTTCGGCTGGGAAATGGATGAATTCTTCAGGCGTTTTTATTCTGGTGTGAATTACCGTCACGGGAAATTTATCGATAATTTCGGTTATCTTTCCACAGAACTCGGCGCAGGAGGGTTTTTGTACCAGAACAGGATAGAACAGGGTGCCGTACATTTCAGAACCAACTATATCAGTAAATTATTCCATACGGAAAACATGAAGCTCAGGCAATTTTTTGGCCTGGATTATTCTGTAGGCTATAACCGTTTTCCTGAAGAAACATTGAGATTAGATAAATCCCGAGATATAAGGGGGTTTCCCAATTATTCTGAGCTTTATGGAAATAAAAAGCTCGTATTTAGATCTGAAACGGTTGGCTTTACTAACATTTACTATTACGGCTTCAGGCTTGCCTTCTACGGTTTTTGCGATTTTGGCTTCCTGGGTCCTTCCCGGGAATTTATTCTTCAAAATCCTATCCAGAGTGGATTTGGAATAGGTATGCGGCTGAGGAATGAAAACTTTGTTTTTAATACTTTTCAGATCAGACTTGGTTATTATCCTTCACTCACCCATGATAACAGCTTTCTGGTAAATGTGTCCGGCGAAAAATCTTTGAAACCTGTGCGATATACTCCTAAACCCCCGCAGGTTATAGATTTTTAGATTATGTTTGCTTGTTCGGGAGTGTTTTAACTCCTTTTTTTATTTTTGTATGGGGTATTGAAATCGAATGCAAAGATGTATCAGAAATTTCTGGATTATATTGAAAGCAATGGTCTGTTTAGCCCCGATGACAGGATCCTTCTTGGCGTTAGTGGCGGAGTGGACTCTATGGTAATGGCCCATCTTTTTCTAAAGGCGGGATTTACTTTTGCCATAGCACATTGTAACTTTGGCCTCAGGGGCGAAGAATCGGAAAATGATCAGGAATTTGTTCAATCCTTTTCCAGCGAACATGATCTTGCTTTTCATACCAAAAAGTTTGATACAGAAAAATTTGCTTCCGAAAATAAGCTTTCTGTGCAAATGGCTGCACGCAGATTAAGGTATCGCTGGTTTGATCAGTTAAGGCAGCGATACAATTATGATGTGATTGCAATGGGACATAACAAGGATGACCTGGTGGAGACTTTTTTCATCAATATTGCAAGAGGTACAGGCCTAAAGGGCATAACCGGGATAAAACCCAGGAACCACGATATAGTCAGGCCCCTTTTGTTTGCAACACGTGAGGAAATTATGAAACACAGTGCTGATAATGATATCGCCTTTCGGGAAGATTCGTCAAACCGAACCGTGAAATATAGCCGAAACAAAATAAGACACCATATCATCCCGGAATTTCAGCGGCTCAATCCCCGTTTTCTTGAAACAGTAAGGGAAAATACAGAGCGATTCCAGGACGCTTATACAATTTACCTCAGAGCTGTTGAGGAGAAGAAAGCTGAGCTGACTTGTGAGAAAGGCAAAGAATTATATATCGATATTCGTAAATTACATGAGCTGAAAGAGAAAAACACATATCTTTTTGAAATATTGAAACCCTATGAATTTACGAAAGAGGTTATTCATGAAATTGTTGAACATCTGGAGGATGAACCGGGAAAAGAATTCTTTTCATCTACACATAAACTGATCAGGGACCGGGATTACTTGATTGTTGCACCCCGGGAAAAAGAAGGAATTACCCGTTTCTACATTGATGAATGGATTCACCGGATTGATAAGCCCATTCCTTTGAAGTTTAATTTGATTGAAGATGTCCAGAATTACAGGATACCCAGAGACCCTCATAAAGTAGCCATAGATTATGATAAAGTCCAGTTTCCGTTGATGCTGAGGAAATGGAAGCATGGCGACTATTTTAAGCCATTCGGTTTTGAGCATTATAAAAAACTGAAAGATTTTTTTGTGGACAGGAAATATTCCATTCTGGATAAAGAGCGTGTCTGGATCCTTGCTTCAGGTGAAAAGATTGTCTGGATAGTTGGCGACAGGCTGGATGACCGGTTCCGGGTAGATGATAATACCCGGCAGATACTGGAAATCACCTATTTCATAAGATTAGCTTACTAATACAAAGGATCATTCAAATACCCGTGGAGTTTTTTGTTCCAGCAGCATAAGATCGGCAAGCACGACAGCGGTAATAGCTTCCACAATTACGGGCATGCGTAATGCGATACATGCATCATGCCGACCCTTCACTTCAATGTCTTCCATTTGATTGGTCTCGAGGTTCAGTGTTTGTTGTTTTTTAGGAGTGCTGGATGGGGGTTTGACTGCAACCCTGAATAGGATATCGTTTCCATTGGTGATGCCTCCGTTAATTCCTCCGGCATGATTGGTTTCTGTTTTCCCTTCTTTGGTGATAATGGAATCGTTGTGTTCGCTTCCCAGCATTTCAGAAGCCTGAAAACCTGTTCCGAACTCGATTCCCCTAATAGCGGGTATAGAGAATATGCCGTGGCTGATCAAGGATTCCACAGAGTCGAAAAATGGTTCACCGAGGCCGACAGGGACGTTTTCTACTTTACAGTCAATTAATCCTCCAATGGTGTCATTGTTTTGGAGCGCATACTGAATGGCCTGGTCTATATCTTGCATGCCGCCGGCTTCAGTAAGCTTAGCATTAACAAAGACCGGGAAAATAACCTTTTTGGCAATGACGCCGGCTGCCACAAGTCCAAGGGTCAGTCTGCCGGAGAAATGCCCACTGCCCCGGTGATCATTAAAACCGCCGAATTTATGGTGGGCTGTGAAGTCTGCATGGCCGGGTCTGGGTTTTTGAAGAAAATCTTTATAGTCTTTGGATTGGGTATTTTGATTTTTGAATAATATGGTAATGGGAGCCCCGGTGGTTCTTTCCTGGTAGATTCCACTTACAAATTCAGGATGGTCCAGCTCTTTTCTTGGGGTCGTGCCTATTTTTCCGCTTTTTCTTCTGGAAAGGTCCGTGTTGAACTCTTCCGGGTTGATATTGATCCCGGCAGGACATCCGTCAAGCGTAATGCCTATCAGGTTGCCATGGGATTCCCCGAATATCGAGATTCTGAATATTTTGCCGAAGACGTTCATAAAATATGGGTTTTGAAATATTTGTCAAATATAATAAAAAAAGGCAGAAAAGCCCTATCCGGCCTCCCTGCCTTTTCACAGTGATGTTCGGTCAATTGTTTATTGGTTTGCCTGCTGTTTTTCTTTCTCCATGTATTCTTCTTCCCAGATGTCCTGTGTTAGTTCTTCCAGTTCTTTATCGTATTGAACCAGTTTTCTGTAATATTCTTCGTCATTAAGCGATTCTTCCGCTTCTTCGCTTTCTCCTTTTGCATGGGCAGGAAGGATGTTTTTGCGGAAGTTGTCATAGTGATCCCTTATGGAACAAGGCATCAACCAGTTATTTGGATTATGGGGTTGAGCCTGACCATATTTCCGCTGCCATTTCCTGCCGTTTTTCATGAAATCAGAGAACAATGCATCAACCAAGGACTTGTCATTATTATAGAGGTCATAAACGTTATCCACATAGTAGGGTACAAACACGCAGGGCATAATATTTCCGTTCCAGTCGATGTAGAAATAGCCGCCCCTTCGTCCGTAAGCTATGCAGCCATTGGTCAGTACACCGCTATTCCAGAAGTCGGCTATACAATAATGTTTTTCTGAAATAAGGTATTCCCATTTTCTGTAAAGCTCTATCCGCTTTTCAGGAGGAACCATCAGGTCAAAGGCATGGGTGCTTCTGCCAATCGGCATAAGCTGGAACTGCCACATGTAGGTAGCACCCTGCTGATCGAAGTAGTAATCATAGAACTCATCATTCATGAGCAGATCCGCATTCTCACTGGTTGCCGTTACGGAAATACCAATTGGAACGCCTGCATTTCTGAGGTTTTCAAATGCCTGAAGTATTTTTTTGTGGGTGCCTTTGCCTCTTCTCGCGTCGGTTTCTTTTTCAAAGCCTTCTACTGAAATGGCGGGTGTGACGTTACCGGCTTTTCCAAGTCTTTCTGCTATCTCCGGGGTGATAATGGTGCCGTTCGTGTATACCAGGAAGAAAACATCGTCGTATTTTTCAAAAATGTCGAGCAGGGTTTTTCCCTCACTCTTGTACATAAAGGGTTCCCCTCCGCTGATGGTCACAAA
>JAGXLC010000054.1 GCA_018334875.1 Bacteroidales bacterium
CTAAAAATCGGACTGCAATATTAATATTTTGTTATGAATTAAGCAACCCTTTGGTGAAAATATTCTAAACCCTCTTTTTTCCATTGAATTCCTTTCCTTCAGAAACTTTTGTCCTTGATGTTCATATTTCTTATAGTAAGTAACGACAACCAGACAAAAGCTATTTTAAAAGTCACAGATAAAAAACAGGGAAGACATTGCCGTCTCCCCTGTTGACTATATCAGGTATTTGGCTTATTATGATTATTCTTCTTCCTGATCCTCTTTCCATTCTGGTTTATAGGACAGTTCAGAAAGATCCAGCCTGGTATTGGGCACTTCAGGATCATCCGTGTCTCTGACGGTAAAGATGATGTCGTTGAAATCATGATCGCACCTGCTGTTGCCTACTTTGATGTCCTCAAAGGTAAGCACGAGATCATTGCAACCGCTGCTTAAAAACAGGGTGGACTGTTGTGCCTGATTTTCGTTGAAGGTTTTGTTGGTATAGTGGGTATACTTTCCCTCAACAGTTTCTCCGTTTTTATAGCCCTGAGCCACCAGGTAAAAGCCGATAACCGTTCCTTCGGGAAATGGCTCATCACCTAGCTGAACCTGATCGCCGAACTTCAGGCCTCCGCCTTCACCTTCTTTTGAGACATTGGGAAATACGACATGTTTTTCCAGATCATCCACGCTTTCCGGAGGATTGTCTTCATGATAGGTATAATATCCGAATGTATTTTTCCAACCGGCCTTTTCATCAATAAAGGTCACATAAACCGGGGTTTCTTCTTTTACTCTAATGTTCAGGCGGGCCGTATCACTGAAGAGGTCTTCATGCATGCCGCGTACATCTTTTTGTTCGGGGAACAGATCGGAGATCTCACCGATCAGTGTTTCACAGGGATCGGTAGAAACAACGTCATCGGGAACTCCATGGTCAATGCTGATGTCAATTATTTTAAGACCACCTTTTCCAGAAGCAACAAAAATTACACTGTCCTTGGATTTCACAAAATTGGTAGATACCGGACCCTCGAAATCCATGCTTCCCATTATTTCTATGCTGTCACTTTTTTCGGGAATAATGTTGCCTACATGGACTCCCGCTGCCCCGTTTCCGATCAATACGAGGTCACCGTTAAGCGATACGCTGTTGGTCACATAGTTGGATTCTTCTCCATCGGGAGGTGCTTCAGGTTTAGGGATGTGCTGTTTTACACTTCCGTCCATATTGAGCATGTATAGGCCATCATCATTCAAAGCAGCAAATATATAGTCATTCGATACGGCGATCTCTGATTTGGACCCCTCTATGGTGGACCCCTCTATCTCACCTCCACCATTATAGGTTTCCTGTTGGGAGAAATCTTCCAAATTGAACCGGTTGATAAGGCCTTCCTGGCCCTGGAGTACGAAAAGGTCATCCGAATTGGCATCTACAGATCGGGCATGATCCAGTTCTTCCGTTCCCAGTGCGCTGTAATCGGAACGGCTGAAAATTGAAAGGCCTCCGCCCGAACCGCTTGTGGTATATATGTTTTCGTTGGTTACCCTTATGCCTGTGCCTGTATAAGAATCAAGATCCAGTATGGTATCTATTTCTATATCTTCAGAATTCATATTTTCGGCTGCCGTGATAACCTCAAGAAAAGCGGGAGATCCATATCCCCTTTCTTCATAATCTCCCGTTGCTCCCACTATATATATTTTATCATTATAGAAATCCACTGAACTCACATCTGCATCCGGCATGATTATCTGGGTAATCGGTTGCGGGTTTTCGCGGTCTGAAACATCATAAATTTCTATTCCTCCCAGCCACGCCGGTCCTCTATAGTTATAGGTAACAAAAGCATAATCGTCTTTTATGGTGACGTGTGTAGCCTGCAAGGTGCTGTCGTTGTATACGGGGGGAGCAACTTCGGCTTTAAGGTTAAATGCATAGTTTTTGGTATGATCAACCTGTACTTCATCTCCGCCGCTTTTCAGCATCTCATCCTTTTCAACGTCTTTTATGGATACAAGCTGGTCTTTATAGTCAATACGCGAGGATAAACCTGCAGGATCATTGTTTATCAGGAGATTTCCTTTTTTACTGTATTTTTCATACTGATTGATCTCATCATCAGGCCCCATATCTTCCTGACAGTGATACAGGAATAATGAAAGGAACATTAAAAGGCCTGCAATACTTAATTTTTTCATAATAGCAAAGTTTTGTTTTGGCATCTGTAAAGGGACATTAATTCAGTAAATATAATACTTTTAGCGTATTGCTCTCACCAAATTTATATGAATCACGGCCATCAATTGATAAACCAACTGAATTTGTTGATGAATGGAATTTGGCTTCTGAATTGTATTTTATCTGATGCATAAGATTCAAAGGAAACCCTGTTGAGTGTACTTTACGGCAATAAATTTTTTGTCCGACATACCTTAATATAAGAGTCGGATATGTTCTTCCTGGAATATTTTATTATTCCAGCTTTGGCAGGGTTTTTAACATCAGGTCGAGTACATTGTGGACATTCTGGTTAAAGATATCCAGGATCTGTTTCCAGCTCACCGGCTCTTCATCTTCTTTCCAGCAATCATAGTCCGTGCTCATGGCAATGGTGCTGTAAGGTATTCCCAGTTCATTGGCCAGAATGGCTTCGGGCGCTATCGACATGTTGATCACATCGGCTCCCCAGCTTCGAAACATCCTTGATTCAGCCCTTGTTGAGAATCTGGGGCCTTCAATGGTAATTACTGTGCCCCTGGGATGATATTTTAGCTCCAGTTCTTTGGCCGAGTCGATCAGCTTGTTCCGGATGGTTTCGGAAAACGGATCTGCCATGGTCACGTGTTTCATATCACCCGGTTCAAAGCTTTCATAAAAGGATACTTTTCTGTGTCGTGTGAAGTCAATAAACTGATCGAGTATGACCATATCCCCCCTCTCGATCTCTTCCCGCAGGCTTCCGCATGCGGTTGACGTGATGATGTAATCGCATTTCATATGGTGCAGGGCATATATGTTGGCGCGGTTGTTCACCTGGGTGGGGGGTATGGTATGTTTTTTACCGTGACGCGATAAAATGACCACTTCCGTATCGTATATTTTTCCGGTGGTCAGCACTGAGCTCGGATCGCCATAAGGGGTTTCCAGCTCAACCGTATCGGGGTTCTTGAGTATTGAAGGATCTTCCAGTCCCGACCCGCCTATGATTCCAACTTTTGCCATATTTTTTCCTTTTTGAGTTATACTTCTGTAAAATATCCGGTCTTAAGCGATCTGGTTGAAATACTTTAACAGTACGCCTCCGGCTTCGTCCAGATCCCTGCCAAAGGTAATGATTCCTTCCCTGTGTCCGCCCATGATGATAATCTTCTCAATGCGCACATCCCTTTGTTGCATGAGTTTTTTAATCTCTTCAGCCATCTCGGGCGTACCGAATTCTACCTCCGGATCTGTTGTGGGGAGTTTGTTTTTTAACAATTTCCACAACCGCTCATGATGGGTGTGAATCACACCGTGTACCTCAGGCTCCGATTCATAGATGGCTGCATGCGTAAGAGATTCCGAGCTGGCTTTAACTTGCCCCACACACTTCACATAATTGTTGGGGATATCGTAATCAATCACCCGGGCATAGTGATTTTTTGACAGCTCTTCATGCTTTCCTGTCTCCGATCCGGTGATAATGAACCGTTTGGAGTTTTCCTCCCTGATGCTCAGATTTCCAAAGCCAATACCTTCCATGTTGACACCAAGCAATTCGTGATCATATAGCTTTTTACGCCATTCGTTGATCTTGCTGAAATTCTTTTTGGAGAAGGTGAAATTTTTCTTCTCCCAGTCGCATTGAAACTTGATGTATCCTTCCTGATTTGTCATGATCTAAACAGTTTTTTTATTTCTTTTTTGTTGGGTTTGCACAATCCTTTTTCCGTGATCAGCCATGTTACATATTTGGCCGGAGTTACATCGAAACCGTAATTGGCAACTCTTGCGTTTTCAGGGGTCAGTAAAATTGTTGTTATGTTTCCTTTATCATATCCGTATATGTATTTCACCTCATCTCCATGTCTTTGTTCGATGGGGATACCATTGACCCCCCTTTCGATATTCATGTCGATGGATGACAAGGGAACTGCCACATAAAAAGGTACATCATTATCATTGGCAGCCAGTGCTTTCAGGTAGGTGCCAATTTTGTTGGCTACATCTCCGTTAGCAGCGGTTCTGTCGCTCCCTGTAATGACCATGTCAACCATTCCCTGCTGCATTAAGAGTCCACCCGTATTGTCTGCTATTACAGTATAGGGTATACCATGTTTTTCGAGCTCCCAGGCTGTAAGCCTGGCGCCCTGGTTTCTGGGCCTTGTTTCGTCCACCCACACATGCAGCTTGATGCCTTTGTCATGAGCCAGGTAGATTGGGGCAGTTGCGGTGCCATAATCAATGGTGGCTAGCCAGCCTGCATTACAATGCGTTAATATATTTACGGGCTCACTGTCTTTTCCCTTTGCAATTTCTTCTATCAGGGATAGGCCATTTTCTCCGATTTTTCGGCAGTTTTCCTTTTCTTGTTCCAATAGTTCTTCTGCTGTTTTGCGGGCCTCGTTTCTGGCTTCTTCCAGCGAATGTATATTGGCCAGCCTCTCTTTATGCTGATTCAAGGCAAACTCAAGATTGATGGCCGTTGGACGGGCCGATTTAAGCCGTTCCATTGCTTCTTTTAGCTGCCCTTTCCAGTCCCATGCAGAGGCATTGACCAGTGCAAGATAAATCCCGTAAGATGCAGTGACACCGATCAGGGGAGCACCCCTAACTACCATCTCTTTTATGGCTTTATAAACATCTTCTGTTGATTTCAGGTCCACAATACGAAAATCAAACGGGAGTTTTCTCTGGTCAATTACCTGAACTGTTCCCCTGTCCTTCAGCCATATTGTCTGATATTTCACGTTGTCCACACGCATAATACCTATATTAAAAACCACTAAACATAATAAAAATATTTGAAACAAATAAAATGAATTATTTTTACATTGTAAAATCTGATGGATATGTTGAACAATATGGATCGTATTAACAATGTCATTTTCGACCTGGGCGGCGTGATTCTCGATATTGATCTGTTGAAGGGAATGACCGCCATGAAACAATTGGGCATCACAAACTTTGAAAGTTCAAACGAAAAGGTAAACCACATGAAAACCTTTATGGACTTTGAAAAAGGATTGCTTTCGGAAGCAGGATTCATTGAAAAGCTTAAGGAAGAAAATGAAGCGGATTTCTCCAATAATGATTTTATTGATGCCTGGAATGAGATCATAGTGGGTTTTCAGCAAGAACGGATTGATTTGATAGCCAATTTGAAGAAGTCCGCTAGATTCAGAACCTTTCTGTTAAGCAATACCAATTCGCTCCATAAGGATTTGTATACAAGAATCCTTCGGGAGGAACATTCTGTAAGGGGGTTGGAGGAGCTGTTTGATAACGTCTATTTTTCTCATGAAATATACATGAGAAAACCAGACCCTGTGATATATCATTATGTTTTGAATACCGAAGGGCTGATCCCTGAACAAACCTTATTTATAGATGATTCCCTGGCCAATATTGAAACTGCCCAATCGTTGGGGATGGAGACGTTTCATCTTTCAGACGGGGTCACCATTAACGATCTGTTTTCTGAACAGCAAGTAGCCAGATGGATTTAAGCTTTCCATTGTCGCGCATCTGGTAAAGATTCACCAGCGCGTCCTCTTTTTTATCGAACGAGTTTACAGATACACGGTAGAGGCTGTCATTCTCAAGGATCTCGGACGTGTATCCTTTATCTGCCAGTTGATTTTGATATTCCCGGGCATTACTCCTGATACGGAAACTGCCTGCAATGATGTGATAGATTTTGTTATCCTCCGGTTGTTTGTACATCAGGGCCCTTTTCTTGTCGGTTATTCTGTTGAGTGCCTGTTTAATCTCCGGGGGCATTGATGCAGTATCCAAAGCAGTATCCTCAGCCTGTTCTGGCGGCTCTTCCCGGCTGTTGGGCTGAGTCTCGGTCAGATTAATTTTTTGGAATATTTCCTGATTTTTGATTTTGTAAGCCAGGTAATCAAAAAAACCGATATAATATGCCCCTCCTATAATAATCAAAAGAAATGTGGAGGCTATGATCAGTCCGATGGTTTTTCGTCCGGATTTGCGGGTTGGAGGAGGCTGTCCGGGGATGATTTTCTTTTGGGTTTCCCGGATTTTTTCCACCTCAAACGGCTCGGCCTGGATTTCTGCAAATCCCAGGTTTAATGCAGGATCCTCTTCGGGAATAAGTTCTATTCTGGTTTCCGCTTTCTTTAATGTACCAATTCCTTTGAGTGTAAATTTTCCATTTTCTTCCAAACCATTCCGGATGTTTTGAACAAAAGTCTGTATTAATGTTTGCGCTTTGCTTAACGAAATGTTCTCTTCGGAAGCGATATATTTGGCCAATATCTGATCACTGTCTGTGGTAACATTCGGATTGAACCGGATTTCTTTTTTAGGTGGATGGATCACATTTTTACCCGTATCTATTTTTGCGGACCGGTACCTGGAAACAAGACTCCCCAGTCCCGGAATCACTACCCCTTCTTTCCGGGTTAAAATATCCTGTATGATGGAATGTAAATCCAAAAAGGTGCTTTTGTTTGAGCTTTCAACAAAGATAGACAAAATTTTACAGTTGCCCTCAGTTCAAAACCGGTATATTTGGAATTTGCCTTTTAACCCGAATTATTCTTGAATAATTCTGACGCTATTGAAAAACCTGGCTTTTTGCTTCAATAAATTTCGCAAAAAGTCGGTTTTTCTAATGCGGGGTTGCCTTGCTCCGCACGCTGTCGCTGAAGCTTTAGCGTAAGCGACTGAAGCTTCGCGAAGGCGAGCCTGCATCCATCCCGCAAACCATCCCGCATGCAAAAACTTCACTACGATCGTTTTTGCATAATGCAGGTTAAGATACATGAAGATTGGTTGAAAAATTATACCTTAGCCTGCCTATAGAAACAATAACTCAATAAAATATATATCATGGATTCGAAAGGCAAAAAAATACTTGTGACCGGCGGTACGGGTTATATAGGATCCCACACGGTGGTGGAATTATTGAATGAAAATTATGAAGTGGTGATTATCGATAACCTGTCCAATTCAAATCAAGGTGTACTTGATGGCATCAAAGAGATAACGGGCATAAAACCTGAGTTTTATCAATTGGATCTGTGCGACAGGGAAGCGCTCGTCGATTTCTTTGCCGGCAACCGGGATATTGATTCGGTAATACATTTTGCAGCTTATAAGGCAGTAGGCGAATCAACCGAAAAGCCTTTGAAATATTACCGGAATAATTTGGTATCTACCATGAATTTGCTGGAGTGTATGATTGATCATCAAGTCACCAATATTGTTTTCTCTTCTTCCTGCACGATATATGGTCAACCCGATCAATTGCCTGTGGATGAATCCGCTCCCGTCAAGGAGCCCCTTTCACCCTACGGAAATACCAAACAGACGAATGAACGGATGATCCAGTATACTGTAGAAGCGGGAAATCCCGTTAAAGGAATTTCGCTCAGATATTTCAATCCGATTGGGGCGCATCCTTCCGCAAAAATCGGGGAGATACCACAGGGCATACCCAATAATCTGGTTCCATATATTACCCAGACGGCAATCGGGATTCGGGAGGAGCTTAAAGTTTTTGGAAATGATTACAATACCCCCGACGGAACTCCAATAAGGGACTACATTAACGTGGTAGATCTGGCAAAAGCCCATGTAGTAGCCATCGCCCGACTGATAAAAAATAAGAACAAGGATGGCTATGAATATTTTAACCTGGGCACCGGCCGGGGCTATACGGTTCTTGAAGTGATTAATGCCTTTGAAAAAGCAACAGGCCAGAAGCTAAACTATAAGATTGTTGGCCGCAGACCCGGTGATGTGGAAAAAGTATATGCCGATACTTCTTATGCCAACAAAGAACTGGGATGGAAAGCGGAAAAAACCCTTGAAGAAACCCTAAAATCGGCATGGGAGTTTGAAAAAACATACAGAGCCAGAAATTAAAGGTTGGATGTATTAGACACATATTAATGAAGAATAAATAAAAGAATCTATGAATAAGAATATTCTGATTACCGGCGGAGCCGGATTTATTGGTTCGCATGTTGCCAGACTGCTGGTTAACCGATATCCGGGTTACAAGATCGTGAACCTCGATAAACTCACTTATGCAGGCAACCTGGAAAATCTCACCGATGTTGAGGGCTTTTCCAATTATGAATTTGTGAGAGGGGATATCTACGATGCTGAATTTTTAAATGAATTGTTTGAGAACTATGCATTCGACGGGATCATTCATCTGGCTGCCGAATCGCATGTTGACCGCTCGATCACCAATCCCAATGAATTCATCAAGACCAATGTGGTAGGAACCGTGAACCTTTTGAATATGGCAAAGAGCCATTGGCAGGAGCCTTATGAAGGGAAGTTGTTTTATCATATATCCACAGATGAAGTGTACGGATCATTAGGGCCGGAGGGCTATTTTACCGAGGAGACCCCCTACGACCCCAAAAGTCCTTACTCGGCTTCCAAGGCAAGTTCCGATCATATGGTAAGGGCTTATTACAATACCTACGGTTTGCCGGTTATCGTAACGAACTGCTCGAACAATTACGGTCCGAATCAATTCCCGGAAAAGCTGATACCGCTTTTCATCAATAACATCAAAAACAACCGGGAGCTACCCGTTTACGGCAAGGGTGAGAACGTAAGGGACTGGCTTTATGTCGAGGATCATGCCAAAGCCATTGATTTGATCTATCATAGCGGGAGAGTGGGAGAAACTTACAACATTGGCGGCGATAATGAGTGGAAGAATATCGACCTGATCAGGAAATTGTGTGAAATCATGGACCGGAAGCTTGGCCGTGAGCCCGGTACATCGGAAAAGTTGATCACTTTTGTGAAGGACCGTGCCGGACATGACATTCGGTATGCCATTGATTGCTCAAAACTTAAGAATGAATTGGGATGGAAGCAGGAGGTGAGCTTCGAAGAAGGCTTGGAAAAGACCGTCGACTGGTATCTGCAGAATGAAGAGTGGCTGAACCATGTGCTTACCGGAGAGTACGAAGAGTATTACCGGAAGCAATATCTGGAACGATGAAATCAGTAATCAGTAAGCAGTAAACAGTAAACAGTAAGTAGGCAGTAAGCAGTGTGAAAACTCTAAGGTAGTTCCGATTTTATTTTAAAACTAGCTAGTTGGGTAATTGTACATTTAGTTATAAGTAAGTAATATAAGCAATCATAAAATCATGTTAAAACTTTTTAAAAATGGCCAATTATAGAGGATTTCGGGATCTAAAGGTTTACCAGCTATCCTTCCGGCTAGCGGTGGAAATTTTCGAACTGTCAAAACATTTTCCAAAGGAAGAAAGGTATAGTCTAACGGATCAAATAAGGAGAGCTTCGCGATCTGTGCCAACCAACATTTCAGAAGCTTGGAGTAAAAGGAGGTATCCCAAACAATTTGTTTTTAAATTAACCGATTCTGATGGAGAAGCTTCTGAAACAACAGTATGGCTTGATTTCTCTTTGAATCACAAATACATTTCCCAAGAAACTCATAATTATTTTATTGAAAAGTACCATGAAGTAGGAAAGATGCTGGGGAGTATGATCCAACATCCTGAAAAATTTTGCTATTAAATCACATAATTATTTTTTTTATCTGCATTCTATGTAAAAAACCTAGCCTGATTTTTTTGGTTTAATACTTTTTACCTTAATTGTTCTAAAAGAATTTCTTGCTGCTTACTTCTTACTGCTTACTGTTTACTGTTTACTGCTTACTGCCTACTGCCTACTCCACAGTAACAGACTTCGCAAGATTCCTTGGCTGATCTACGCTGCAGCCCCGAAGTACTGCTATATGATAGGATAAAAGCTGCAAGGGGATTACGGTTAATAAAGAAGCCAAAGTTTCCAGGGTAGAAGGTATCTCCAGCACATGATCAGCCATTTCCCTTATGGTGGTGTCGCCTTCGGTGACTATTGCAATGACTTTGCCTTTCCGTGCTTTGATCTCCTGGATGTTGCTCACAATTTTATCGTATGATTTGTCCTGAAGCGCGATCACTACCACGGGCATGTTTTCATCTATAAGGGCAATGGGGCCGTGTTTCATCTCGGCCGCCGGATAGCCTTCTGCATGAATATAGGAGATCTCTTTTAGTTTGAGTGCGCCTTCAAGGGCTACAGGGAAAGCATAACCTCTTCCCAGGTAAAGGAAATTGCTGGCCTCTTTATATAATTCTGCCAGTTTCTTAAATTCGTTGTTAAGGGTCAGGATTTTTTCGATTTTCCTGGGAACTTGCGTTAGCTCTTCTATTAGGTTATGATATAACGGCTCTTCAATTTGGCCCCGCTTATAGCCCAGTACTACAGCCATCATAGCCAACACAGTTACCTGGGCGGTAAATGCTTTGGTAGAGGCCACACCGATTTCGGGACCTGCATGCGTATATACCCCGGCATGGGTTTCTCTGGGAATACTGGATCCTACAACATTGCAGATACCAAGTACCGTAGCACCTACTTCTTTCGCTAGCTGAATGGCTGCCAGTGAGTCGGCGGTTTCTCCGCTCTGGCTGATGGTAATGACTACGTCATTTTTATAAATAATGGGGTTGCGGTATCGGAATTCCGATGCATATTCCACTTCAACGGGTATTCTGGCCAGGTCCTCAATTAGATATTCACCCACCAGTCCCGCGTGCCATGAAGTACCACATCCAAGAATAATGATGCGGTTGGCTTGTTCCAAAATGGGCATCACTGAATGCAGCCCGCCCAGTATAATGTCTTTCTGGTCCGGAGAAACCCTCCCCCGGAAAGTATCTTTAATAGAGCGCGGCTGCTCAAAAATTTCCTTAAGCATGAAATGGTCATATCCGTTCTTCTCTATATCTCCTATTTCCAGCTCAAGTTTCTGTACATTGGGTGTAAGCTGCTCGTTTTGAATCGTTTTCAGCACCAATTCATTCCGGGCCAGGATGGCAATGTTGTTGTCATTAAGGTATATCACACTTTGTGTATGTTCTACTAGCGGGGTAGCGTCGGATGCAAGAAAATATTCATTTTCTCCGACACCAATAACCAGCGGGCTGCCTCTTCTGGCAGCAATAAGTTTGTCCGGTTCATCTTTGCAAATAATGCCCAGCCCAAAGGCTCCGATGACTTTGCGCAAAGCTAGTCTGACGGCTATTTCAGCGGGAACCTGACCTTTTAGATAAATGTATTCCATCAGGTTGGCCAATATTTCGGTATCGGTTTCAGACCTAAAGGTATAGCCCCGGTCCTCCAGCTTTTTCTTCAACCGGCTGTAATTTTCAATGATCCCATTGTGTATGACGATAAAGTGGCCGTTTTCTGAAGCATGGGGATGGGCATTGATGTCATTGGGCTCCCCGTGTGTGGCCCAGCGGGTATGGCCGATGCCAATACTCCCGGAAATGTCTTTCTGTTGGGCATGCGCTTCCAAATCAGATACTTTTCCTGCCTTTTTCAGAATGGATAATGCTCCGCTGTTACCCAGCAGTGAAATACCCGCTGAATCATATCCGCGGTATTCAAGCCTTTTTAATCCATTGATAAGAATGGGATAGGCATTCTTCTTGCCAATGTAGCCGACAATTCCACACATACTAGTTTAAGGTTTGAAATATTTGATCCTTAATTTGATTGGAGTAGAATGGTTGGCACCGGATATGATTAATTCTCCGGGCTGAAAGCGAAAGTTCCTGGTCTGGATGTATAACCGGTTATTATCTACCTCTTCGTTAATATATGCCTGAAGATAACTGGTAATGTTGCAACTGAATACATTCCGGTCTTCATCATATTCCCCGTTGAAGAACTGGCTTTGGGAAATGGACACATAGCTGGTATCCCGGGGATAGGCATACATACCCACGGATTCAGGAAAAAGGGGACTGTCGGGTGATATTAAAGGTTTTAGTTCGATTTCCGCACGGGCCAAAAACTTGTTATCCTGGGACGTTTCTTTCTTGTTGAACGTTTCTCTAACCGCTTCCGGTATCAGCAGTTTTGCCCTTGTTCCGCCGGGACCGTTTATTAGCAAGATGCTGTCGTTTTCTGCAGAGTCATTGGTTAGAAAACGGTGGGCGTTTTTCACGGGCGCCGTTGCTTCTTCAAAATAATGCTCAAAGGTGTTTACCCGCAACGCAGTAGATGGTATGGGATATTCGAGTGTATCTACCTCATCTTCACCGGCTGCTCTATAAGCCAGCTCAAGCCTTGTTGTATCATTGGCTATTTTGATGTTGTTCAGGAAGCTATTGCCATCGGTTTCCATTTCAGCAAAAATTCCCGGGAAAAATTCCAGGAAGTCACCATGGTCACCCATAATCGTATCCTCAGCGCTAGCAAGAAATTCTGCAAATGATTGGGTGAGATTTACTTTTATTATACTGTCTCCCAGTAATTCCGTGGATTCTGAAATTAAATCACTTGCATCATAAAAACCTCCCGGGTCCGTAGTGGAATAATAATTATTGCTTATTTGTAATTCTTTATTAAGCTTATAAACCCGAACCTTCGATTCTTCAAAAGATCCGTGAGAAGATTCAATCTGGAAGTAAAGCGTAGCACCTACACCTTCTTCCACTGAAGAAAAACTTAAAGAATCGGCTTTATAAATCTGGGACATAAAACTTGCTTTCATTCTTCCAAAATTGGGACTGAGGTATTCTCCCAGCAGTATATTGGAATGCTGGATCGTTGTGGGAGCTTCTATGGAGGAATAAAGGGATGGGAATGAATCGGATTTTTCAACAAATGTCCCCATCTGAAAGCTGGTATCATAATCTGCCTCTATGCTGTCGTTAGGGTGCATGATCTGATCACCGAATTCTTTTGCCTCTTTTTCGCATGCGATAACCGCCAGGATCATTACTGAAAATAATAGCAATTGCTTTGCGGTCTTAACGAGATTTCCCTTCATCACTAATCCTTCCTTGTTATAAAACATAAAATTTATTTGGTTAATAATTCATCATAGAACGTGGAGTATGCATCAATATATTTATCTTCCGGCTGGTATTCAAGAGTCGGTTTATTGATTTGCTGAATATAGGATTCAATTTCTTCATTAATTTGTTTACTCCCTTTGATTATGGCATCCGAATTGTCAATGGTCATCTTGGTCAGATTGACATAATCCGGATTGTCTTTAATCTTTTTGATGGCCTTGTTGTTGATGCCTTCAATTTTTAGTTTGTCTTTAAATTCTTGTTTCAACGGTGTATCAAATTCATCGTCGTAAATGGAGTAAACCACCTTTGAATTGGCAAAAAGGGGGTCTTCATTGTAGGAATGTTTGAGGTATAAAGGAACCAGAGAGGTGAACCACCCCAGACAATGGACGATATCCGGTGACCAGCGTAATTTTTTTACAGTTTCCAGTACACCCCTGGCGAAGAATATGGCTCTTTCATCATTATCGGAGAAATATTCTCCGTTTTCGTCTTGTAATGTATATCTTCTCTGGAAATAGTCTTCATTATCAATAAAGTATACCTGCATGCGTGCAGATTGGATGGAAGCGACTTTGATGATGAGGGGACGATCTGTGTCATCAATGATCAGATTCATGCCGGAGAGTCTTATTACCTCGTGTAATTGATTCCTTCTTTCGTTGATGCTCCCGTATTTGGGCATAAATGTTCTTATTTCCTTGCCTCTTTCCTGTATGCCCTGAGGTAAGTATCTTGCGGTACGGGACATTTCAGTCTCGGGAAGGTAAGGGGTTATCTCCTGAGATATGAAAAGTACTTTCGTTTTTTCCATTATTGTTGATATATTTATATATAAAAGTAACCGCAAAATTAGTAAAATTATTCATAATTACCAATAATTTAGAAACTCTGCCGGTTCTATCCCCGGCAGGAAAACTTTTTGCAGTCAGGTTATTTTTAGCCTGCATTATTCAAAAACGAATCCCGCTGTTTAGCGGGAAAGTTTTTGAATGCGGGATGGTTTGCGGGATGTATGCAGGCAACCCCGCATTAGAAAAACCAGCTTTTTCAATAGCGTCAGAATTATTCTTGAATAATTCGGGTTAGATCCAATATCTCAGGTGATAGGCGCTGTCCCAAAAAAGCCATTCATATCTGGAAGACCTGATATACAGATGCTTCATATTTTCTCTTATTTTTTGGGTGTTTTCCCTGGCGAGCCTTTCGGTGATTTCTTTCAGTCGTTTTGTGGTTTCATCAAATTCGGCACTTGAATAAGTATTGATCCACTGCTGATATTTGTTTTCTGTGTTGGCATTATAATATATATGCACCGCTACTTTGTTGTAAAGCCAGAAGCATGGCAGCAAACTTGCCAGTGCTTCCGGGTAGCTCCTGTATGCAGCCGCACTGAGAAGAAAATTGGAATAGGCTTCGGTAGCCAGCGCAATTTCTTTCGGAGGTGTTATATTGAATTGTTTTATAAACTCATTGTGCAGTGCCCTTTCAATATCCAGACCTTCTTTGGCAAAGGAAATGAATTCCGTCAGCTCATCATGCGAAGGTGCTACTGAAGCCAAAGCTGCCAATGCACGGGAGTATTCACCAATATAATGGATGTCCTGGCTGATGTAGAAACGAAATTTTTCTTCCGGGAGGGTTCCGCTGGCGAGTTCCACGTTGAAAGGGTGATTGATGAGTTCTTGATAGATCGGTTCAACCGATTCGTTCAGATCTTTTAAAAAATCCATAAATGTTTGTTTTTAACTCCAGAATTTATAAAAATGATGAACCGGCCCGTGGCCTTTTCCGATTTGATAGGCTGATCCTTCAAATATGGCTTGATGGGTGTATTCCATTCCTTTTTGAATGGCTTCTTTCAGGGGATAACCAAGAGCCAGCCAGGATGCAACTGCAGACGACAAAGTACATCCCGTACCATGGGTGTTTTTTGTTTCAATGCGTTTAAAGGGCATTTCAATAAGTTCGTCCTTTGAGGTAATATAAAAGATGTCGGATAATTCGCCTCCTTTGAAATGCCCTGACTTTAACAGCACCGACTTTGCACCGGTCTGTGAAAGCTCGCGGGCTGCATTTTGAAAATCTTCTTCGGTTTTGATCTTTTTCTCCAGAATGATTTCGGCTTCCGGAATATTGGGTGTGATTACCGAGGCTGCCGGCAGCAAATCCTTAATCAGTGTTTTGATGGCCTCATCCCGGAGCAGTTTGTCACCCGAAGTGGCTACCATAACCGGATCCAGAACTACATTTTCCACCTGATATTTTTTCAATGCATCCAATACTGTTTGGATTACCTCGGAGCTATGTAACATCCCTATTTTTACGGCATCGGCACCTATATCGTCCATAACCGCAGCAATCTGGCTTTCGAGTATCTTTATAGGGATAGGATGGATATCCCTTACTCCCTCTGTGTTTTGTGCTGTTATGGCTGTAATGGCAGACATGCCATATACTCCATTGGCTGCAAACGTCTTCAGATCAGCCTGAATGCCGGCCCCTCCGCTGCTGTCCGAACCTGCTATGGTCAGTGCTTTTTTATAATGCTGAATGTTTTTCATGGTCATTGTATTTTGTCTTTTCAAAAATGGGAATAACCTTCTTTCAGGTCTTTCACTTCTTTATTGTTTTTAAGGTATATAATCTCTCTTTCACCGTGTTCCAGGTATCCAATTTTATATAGCGGTCTTGAAAACTGTTCCCGGAACTTTCCGGCCAGTGTTTCATATTCTTTTTTGTCGACCGTTAGCAGCAACACGTAATCTTCTCCGCCTGATACGGATAATTCAAGCGGATTCCATTGATGGGTTTCCGATTGATGGATTAATTCCTCTGACATGGGTATATTATCCAGTTCGATAATTCCTTTTAGTCCGGCTGAAGCTTTAAGGATGTGCTTCAAGTCGGAGGCAATGCCGTCGGAGACATCCATCATCGCGTGTACCGCGTCGAATTCCGAAAGCCAGATCCCCTCTATGATTTGTGGGGTAGGGGTCAGGTGCTGTTCGAGAAGCTTTTTTGCCTGATTGTCTACCGGCAGATCATTCAGTATAAGCTGCAAGCCTCCGGCCGAATCCCCGACTTTACCGGTCAGGCAAATCACATCGTTTTCCTGAGCTGCGGAACGCAATTTGATATTCTTAGCGGGAATTTCTCCTGTTACGCCAACATTTATAATGATTTTGTCTTCAGAGCTGGTGGTATCGCCCCCGAGAAGCGGCACCTGAAATTCTTCACTCAGGGCTTTATAGCCTTTCATGAACTCCTCCACCCATTCGACTTCCATATCTTTCGGCAGACCTATGGAAAGATAGCTGGCAATGGGTTTGCCGCCCATGGCTGCAATATCGCTCAGGTTAACCGAGAGGGATTTATATCCGAGCTGGTAGGGTGAAATTTTATCCCTGAGAAAGTGGGTTTTTTCGATAAGCATATCCGTGGTGTGGATATGGGAGGTATGCTTATCAATGGGTACAATGGCGGCATCGTCCCCGATACCGGTAAGGTGTTTGTTGACCAGCTCCCTGAATTCCGGGGCGATTACTTCCTCGATGAGACCAAATTCACCTATTTTGGATATTTTCATACATATTTGTTTTGCCTGTGATTTTTTGGGTACATGTCAAAGATTAAACGAATGCAAAAATGATAAAATGATTGGAGGCCTGTCCGCCGAAAGGTGGAATTGAATGTGAATATTTACGCATTGTGCATCTTGGCTTTATCCACGGCTTGTCTCAATTTTTTTGCAGCATGCTCCGGGTCATCAGCAGAGCAGATACCTGATACAACAGCCACACCGTCGGCGCCGGCTTTAATCACTTCTCCGGCATTATGCGTTTTTATGCTTCCTATTCCTACTGACGGATGTCGGCATATTTCGGTTATCCTTTGAACCCCTTCCAGTCCCAGTTCTTCGGTGAGCTCCTCTTTGGTGGGGGTAGTATAAACCGGACTGATGGCAATATAATCCACATTCAGCTTTTCGGCCTCTTCTGCCTGTTCATAGCTTTCGACGGATAATCCTATGATGGCATCTTTCCCGAGTATCTTCCTGGCCATTTCATAGGGCATATCGGTCTGTCCCAGATGTACGCCGTCGGCTTCAACGGCCAGCGCCACATCCACCCTGTCGTTGATCAGCAGGGGCACGCCATAAGGTTTCAGTATTGTTTTTATATGTAATGCTTCTTCAATGAAATCTTTCGTATCAAGGTCTTTTTCTCTGAGCTGAACAACTGTCGTTCCTCCTTTTAATGCTTTTTCCACTACCCAGCCGAGAGACCTGCCCAGAGACAGGTCTCTGTCAGTAACCAGGTAGAGAGCAGGGTTGAATTTCTTCTTGTCACGCATTTTTCCATCGTTTTTGTATCTGTTCGCCGTCGATTTTATAAAGGGCATCAAGGAATTTGGCGTAGAAAGTGCCCGGTGCATCGGCCTCCTCTGCCGCCATTTCCCCGGCAATACCCATTACAATCATGGCTTCCGTAGCAGCGGTAAACGGTTCGGAGTTGATCCCGGCAAAGGCAGCCGTAAGTGCCGTAGCAGTGCATCCTGTGCCGGTAACCCTTCCCATCAGAGGATGGCCGTTGGCAATTGCCCGGATTTCACTTCCATCGGTGATATAATCCGTTTTTCCGCTAATGCTGACCACGGCATTTGCGTTTTTGGCCAGATCTTTTGCCGCTTCAAGGGCTTTTTCGGCTGATGCCGTGCTGTCCACTCCTTTGGTGGTGAAGCCTGCCTGAGCTATGGCCAGCACTTCCGAACCATTACCCCTTATAACCTGGGGCTGGATTTCCTGTATGATATCTTTTGTGGTATCGGTTCTGAAAGTGGTGGCACCCGCTCCAACAGGGTCCAGCACTACCGGGATTCCTTTCTCTTTTGCGGTTTTGCCTGCCAGATGCATGGCTTCAACCCATTTTCCGCTTAGAGTGCCAATGTTGATCACCAGGGCGGAGGCCAGGGAAACCATTTCTTTCATTTCCTCCATGGCATGTGCCATTACAGGAGAAGCACCGATAGATATCAATGCATTGGCTGTACTGTTCATTACTACATAGTTGGTAATGTTGTGTATCAGGGGAGCCTCTTCCCTCAGTTTTTCAAGATCCTGTATGAGTTGTTTCTGATCGGTCATAATGAGTGGTTTTTTATTTATTTGCACATATTGCTACATAGTTTCCTTTGTCATACCCTTCCTGTGCTTCTTCAATATAATCATTGGAATATAGGGGATGAGTAGTAAGAGTCTGGGCGAAGCGGAGATTGCTGAAACCCGTTTTTTTCATCATGTCCGCTTTTTCCCGGGTACTCCTCCAGTTGGCTTCTTTAACGAATTCTATGGGATATACCGAGGAAGGTCTGATGTCGTTAAGCATATCGTGATCCCATGTACCAAGCGTTTTTGCAAGGTTATACAGCATGGCAAATGATCCTTCCTTGGGTAC
Source organism: Bacteroidales bacterium (assembly GCA_018334875.1). NCBI lineage: Bacteria > Pseudomonadati > Bacteroidota > Bacteroidia > Bacteroidales > Bacteroidales bacterium. The sequence goes on from JAGXLC010000054.1 coordinate 18,543, forward strand.
GTCGATCACGACAAGCCTTCCGCCTTTTTTGAGGGCATAATATGCCTTTTCAAAAGCCGTATCCAGATCGCTGATATAACTTGGAGTGCCGTTGAACAACAAGGTGTTATAAGATTCAGTCTCCAGGGCGGCTTCCTCTGCCGTGCCAATATTTACCGACATACCTCTTTTCCTGGCTATTTCAGCCATAGATTCGGAAGGTTCTATACCTTCCCTTACCTCAATGCCATAATTTTTCTGCAGGAAGTATTCAAACAGACCACTGCCACAACCTACAGATAAAGCTTTTCCGGGATTGTTGAGAAAATAAGCTACAACCGAAAGCTCCGACAGGAACAGGTTCTCATTTTCCATGAACCAGGCGTCATATTTCCCGGCATACTGATCGAACGATAATTTCTGTTTTGTTTGCTTGTCTGTGTTCATAGTATTATAGTTTAAAAATGAATAAAAAAAAAGCCGTTTCGTCAGACAGGCAGCCCAGCGAAACGGCTTTCAATGAATCTATAATACTGAAAATTCATCGTTTACCGCATCCCTGCGCTGCCATTAAGCAGATCAGGTTCAAAGGGTATACTCTCAGCCTCCCGGTCCTTACGGGAAGCACCCCTGAAACGGATGAAATTTTTTGTGATTTGTTAAAGAACTTTCATAAATCTACGACAAAATTAATAAAATATTGTTTACAGAGAATGGTTAATTTTCTAAAACAAGAGTATATGGTAATTAGTAAATGTTTGCCATCAGCGGAGGAGAGGGGATTAGCTCGCTACCCGCAACGGCAGGGGGTGTATTTCCAATTTTTTCCATCCACAGAAGTTCCTATCTCATCTGATTATTGTTTATTTATGGGCAAATGAACACCGATAAGGCTCAGCGAACCTAAACCCGCATGCCGATCATGCTTTTGTTGTATAAGATTACTGCAAGCGGATTTTATTCCAAAATAACCATTTCAATATATTGCACAAATAGCGGCTTACAGAAAACCTTATTTTTAGTTGTTCAACCTTCGTAGCCATGAAATACCCAATGATAATCAACCTTATTACCTTATTCTCCGGAAGGATATAACAGCTTGTTATAAAAAAATAAGGTAATAAGGTTAAGGGACGGGGCGATGCCTTATGGCTACTAATGTTTAATATAAAGAAAAATAAGGTTTTTCAATAGCGTCAGAATTATTCAAGAATAATTCGGGTTAGATAAGAGCAAAAAAACTCTGGTTTCTCTGCTATTAGCGGAGGAGAGGGGATTCGAACCCCTGGTCCGGCGTATGCCGGACAACGGTTTTCGAGACCGCCGCATTCGTCCACTCTGCCACTCCTCCTTGTTTATTTATTGCTTTTTACAGGATACAAAACTATGAAAAATTTATGGTATTGTTAAAAAAACACCGGTGGCTATTCCTGTATCCTATTGTATTTAGTCATAGAAATAATCATCCAGGGTCCACATACATGCTGTTGCAAGTTCGTTGTCATTGTAAGCATTTTGATTGAATTCCCTGATTTTTTCCATGATTGCTTTGGCGCGGTTATCATCCATA
>JAGXLC010000055.1 GCA_018334875.1 Bacteroidales bacterium
AAACCGGTTTTTTAATGACAATCCGTTTATAGAAATCCAGGCCATCGACCCTTTGAAAAGTGAATACCATAAAAAAGTTCAAACATTAAATCATCTGAAGTTTGTGATCTCCATTATATATGATTAGTGTAATCAACTCGAATTGCATTTTTAGCTTTTCAGTGATCAGGAAGATTGGCTCACCTCATTATACAATTGGATCTTTCCGGTTATAAAGTATCCCGAACCGCTTTCACTTCATCAATGGTAATGGCGGTAGTATCATTTTCAAAATTCTGACGCATATAAGTCAACACACTGGCTACTTCCTCATCCGAAAGGTTTTTGAACGGAGGCATAACGCCATTATATGACATGCCGCGGACTTCGATTCTGCCGGTCTGACCTTCCAGAATAATTTTTATCAGCCTTTCCTTGTCCCCTTTCACCCGGGGATTGTCAATAACCGGGGGATACATGGAAGGGACACCTGAACCGTCTTTCTGGTGACAGGTAAGACAATCTTTGTCGTATACCCGCTCGCCAAGGCTGTCATTTGTAAATACATCCGGGATCATTCCCACATTATTCCGTATATAACTGCTTTTAACATTCAGCGCCAATCCACCAACCATGACTATGAGTATTGACAAGATAAATATATTTCTCATTCTATTCATGTTTCCTGAGATTCAATAACGGATAACAAAAATAAACCAATAAAGAAAATTATTCACCTGTATACACGATTTTCCATACTTTACCTGAAACCGAGTCGGAGACATACAGTGCACCATCCGGGCCAACAGCCAAACCTGTTGGTCTATGGTCGGCATCCCCGGGGCTCTCGATTGGATCCACGCCTGCAAAGCCATCAGCAAAAACTTCCCAGTCGCCTGAAGGTTTCTCGCTGTCAAAGGGGACAAACACTACATTATAACCTTCCTGTTCCTCGGGTGCCCGGTTCCAGGAACCGTGAAAAGCTATAAAAGCGCCGTTTTTGTACTTTGCGGGGAACTGATCACCTGTATAAAAAAGCAGGTCATTGGGTGCATAGTGACCGGGGAATCCCATAATGGGATCATCCATCTCTGCACAACGTCCCACTTTTTGCCTGTCTCCTCCGTATTCCGGTGCAAGGAGTTTTTTCTCCTTCATTTGATTGTAATAGCAGTAGGGCCAGCCAAAGTTTGATCCGTCTTCCACAAGCAGGAATTCTTCAGCAGGTAAGTTGGCGTTGTCTTCGGTACTATACATATCGGGGAAAAACTGGTTCAACTGATCCCTGCCGTGTTGGACGGCATACAGTTTACCTGCTGCCGGACTCCACCTGAGTGCCACGGCATGTCTGATACCGGTGGCGTAATGATATCCGTCTTCAACCTGTCTTTGCCCGGGGTTACCATCATCAAATCTCCATATTCCTCCATGTCGCTCCAATTGCGGACAGGGGTCCTGACCTGGAGAACCCTTGGTACGGGTTTGTTCCATACAAGCATTGGAGGGGCCACCTACTGTTACATACATGTTACCGTTTCCGTCAAAGGTGAACGGCTTAGCCGCATGCTGATTTTGCTCCGGAAACCCTTCCACGACTATTTCGGGATCCGTTTCCGGCAACAACTGATCTCCCTGAAGCTTAAAACGCTGCACCGTAGTTGTAGTACTGGTGTACAGATAGCCATTTTGTATGCCTATACCTGTGCCGGGAAGATCGGCAAAATACCTGATCACATCAGCTGTGCCGTCACCATCGGTATCCCTCATGGCTACCGTAGAACCTTTATCGTGGCTGGAACGAAGCTGCAGATAGACATCGCCGTTATCTCTAACTGTCAGATGCCTTCCTGTACCCAAGCCTTCTGCCACAACCACTGCTTTAAAACCAGGAGGCAGATCCAGTTCACCACTTTCTACATTGGATTCGGAATTTTTATCATCTCCTTCATTAAATGCCTGAGAACAACCAGCTAAAGTGATCAAAAACAACAGGACAATTGGTAAGATTCTAAGTTTCTTCATAACGATTGGATTTTATTGATGCTACAATAAATATGGAAATTTGCTGAACGCCATTCCAATATTGGGTAAGTTTCATTATATGTTTACAAGTCAGCAGACTTATTGTTTAAATTCAGGGTATAAAAAAAATTGATCATTTAATTGTTTCAACCTAACCCAGATAAACTAAAAATTCTAAATTCCCCGCCTGTCTGCGGGCAAGTAAATCCTAAATCCTAAATTCTAAATCCTAAATTCTAAACAAATTCCAATATTTTAATAATCAAAACAGGAAACCTATTTGTTCGTCTTTAATTTTCACTAACTTCGCGCAATCATGAAATAGAAGAAATCGATTGGTATCCAAATAAATAAAAAAATTTATGGCAGAAGATAAGCAGGTAATTTTTTCAATGGTGAATGTCAACAAGCAGACACCAAAAGGAAAGCCAATATTAAACAACATCTATCTTTCATTTTTTTACGGAGCGAAAATTGGCATTCTGGGGTTGAATGGTGCCGGTAAATCCACTGTGCTGAGGATAATTGCGGGTCTCGACCAGGAATATGAAGGCGAAGTGGCTTTCTCGCCGGGATATTCGGTGGGATATTTGCCCCAGGAACCTAAACTGGACGAAAACAAGACCGTTGAGGAGGTAGTGAAAGAAGGCGTAAAGGAATCTGCTGACCTGCTAAAGGAATACGAGGAGCTCAGCAATCAGTTCATGGACGAGGAAGTGATGAATGATCCTGATAAAATGAACAAGCTCATAGAAAAGCAGAGCCAGGTTCAGGAACAGATTGAACAGAGGGATGCCTGGGATTTGGATTCCAAACTTGCGCTGGCCATGGATGCGCTTCGAACGCCTGAAGGAAACACTCCCATATCTGTGATTTCAGGAGGTGAAAAACGACGTGTAGCTCTGTGCAGGCTGCTTCTCCAGGAACCGGATATACTGCTCCTTGATGAGCCCACCAACCATCTGGATGCAGAATCGGTGCACTGGCTGGAACAGCATCTTCAACAGTATAAGGGAACCGTCATAGCGGTTACACACGACCGCTATTTTCTTGATAATGTAGCCGGCTGGATCCTTGAGCTCGACAGAGGAGAAGGCATTCCTTTCCGCGGAAATTACACAGAATGGCTGGAACAAAAGATAAACCGGCTGGCCGAGGAAGAGAAACAGGAAAGCAAACGGCAGAAGGCCCTGCAACGTGAGTTGGAATGGAGCAAGAAAGGTCCGAAAGGCCGGCAAAGCAAGGGCAAAGCCCGGCTGAACAACTACGAAAACCTGCTCAACGAAGACATCAGGCAAAAGGAAGAAAAAGTGGAAATTCCCATCCCCAATGGTCCGCGCCTGGGTAAAGAAGTGATTGAAGCGATCGATGTTTCAAAAGGCTACGAAGGAAAATTGCTGTTTGAAAACATGAATTTCAACCTTCCACAGGCAGGTGTAGTAGGAGTTATAGGGCCCAACGGTGCCGGCAAAACCACCCTGTTCAGAATGATCCTCGGAGAAGAACAACCCGACTCCGGTGAGCTGATCATTGGAGACACGGTTAAATTGGGATATGTAGACCAGGAACATGCCGATATCGATCCGGAAAAAACCGTATATGAAGTAGTAAGCGGAGGTGAGGATACCATTGAAATGGGCGGAAAATCAATCAATGCAAGGGCTTATGTGAGCCGTTTCAACTTTACCGGACCCGACCAGCAGAAAAAAGTGGGCGTGCTCTCCGGCGGGGAGAGAAACCGGCTGCATCTGGCCATGACACTAAAAACCGAGGCCAATGTAATGCTTCTGGACGAGCCCACCAATGATCTTGATGTAAATACTTTGCGTGCTCTGGAAGAAGGAATTGAAAACTTTGCCGGATGCGCCATTGTGATATCCCATGACCGCTGGTTCCTTGACAGGATATGCACCCATATTCTGGCTTTTGAGGGGAACTCCTCTGTTCGTTTTTTTGAGGGATCCTTTAGTGAATATGAGGAAAACCTGAGAAAACGGGTAGGTGGAGAAATTATACCTAAGCGGATCAAATATAAAAAACTTACGAGATAGGCTAACCCAAATCAATCAAAATAAAAGAATATTTCTTATCTATGTGTTAGCCTATGTGCACTATGTGGTTCAAAAATATTAACCAAATAACTTTTATGACCGGCCCAAAGAAAGGCCTACCAAATTTTAGAATTTAACCTGCAGCAAAACTTTGCTAAAAAAACAAAATTTTTAAAAGTGATAGCATAAACAAACAGCCTATCCTGCTGATTAAGCGGGAAGTGAAGTTTGTTCGCCGTTATTCGCAAGCCATTATTTTCTCAGTACAAAAATAACGTGGGAGGACTGGTTGAAACGTTGTGGCACAAAGCCCTCTACTTTGATTTCATCTATGGTAAAGCCTTTGTCTTCAAAGAGCACCCTCCACCCGTCCAGTGTCTGGAAGTTGCATGGGAAAGGCATATCAGACACCCCTACTACAATTGAATTGGACAAAAAGTCGATTAGGGTGATAATGTCCCGCTGAGTCTGCATGTCGAATTGCAGAAACCTGTCAAAAATTGGCTGCCGGGTTCTTCTCTGATCGATCTGATCTTTGATGGTTTGATCAGAATTGATCTCCTCTTCAGGTAAAATCACATCCTCTTCCACAACCAGCCTGCCATCCGGCTTTATGGCGGTCTTAAGATTATGCAGAAAATATTCAAGTTCCCCCTTTTGGTTGTCAATATGATGTAATACAGCCAGGCAGGTTACCGTATCATAGGCTTTACTGCTTGTAGCGCCGGGCCGGGTCAAATCCAGCATCTGAAAATCAATGATGTCTTTAACAGAATCGCTCCGCCAGTCCAATGCTATTGTGATCTTATTTCTCCGGAATGCTTTTCAGGGTTTCTACCAGAAAATCCCAGAATTTCTTCACAGTCTCTATATTGACTTTCTCTCCCGGAGAATGTGGATAACTAATGGTCGGGCCAAATGATATCATATCCAGGTGGGGATAGGCCTGGCTGATGATCCCGGTCTCCAGTCCTGCATGGATGGCCTTCACTTCAGGTACTTTTCCAAATTTCTTATTATAGACTTCCTGCATAGTCTTCAGAATGGGTGAGTCGGGATTGGGTTTCCATCCGGGATATTCCCCTTCATGTAATACTTCAGCACCCCCAAGTTCAAAAACACTCCGTATCATATTCCCCAGATCTTCTTTGGCAGAATCAACGGAACTTCTCTGAAGGGTCTGAACAGAAACCACATGTTCTTCTGATTTAACTACCGCCAGATTGGTGGAGGTTTCCACCAGACCTTCCATATCATCACTCATTCTTATAACCCCGTGGGGGCAGCCATACAGAGCCCTTACCATATTATCCTGAGTTTTCTTATCAAGAACAAAATCAGGAGTATCCGTTTGATTGACCTCTATTTTAAGATCAGTATCCACGCGGGATAACTCATTTTTCACAGACTCAGTAACATCATTCACATACTCTTTAAACTCGCCGAACTGATTATTGGGAACAACCACCACCGCATATCCTTCTCTGGGAATGGCATTCCTCAAACTGCCCGATTCTATGCCGGCAATACGGACATCCAGTTTTTCTGTAGCATACCAAAGGATCCGATTAAGGACCTTATTGGCATTGCCACGCTGCAACTGAATGTCAAGTCCGGAATGTCCTCCTTTTAAACCTTTCACTGTAAGTTTATAGGCATTTGTATCCCGGGGCAAAGTTTCTTTCTTAAAATGGAACCGGGCATTGGTCTCCAATCCTCCGGCACAACCGATATAAAGTTCTCCTTCATCTTCCGAATCCATATTGATTAAAATCTCCGCGTCCAGCAAACCGGGTTTCAGGGAGCTTGCCCCGGTCATTCCGGTTTCTTCATCCACGGTAAACAGGGCTTCTATCGGACCATGCTCCAGATCATCCGATTGCAAAACCGTCAAGGCAGCAGCTACACCGATTCCATTATCGGCCCCCAGTGTGGTTCCGTCAGCAGTAACCCACTCCCCGTCAACATAAGCTTCAATGGGTTGATTCTCGAAATCAAAGTCTTTATCACTCTGAGGCACCATGTCCAAATGACCCTGGAGAACTACCGGCTTTTTATTTTCATATCCCTTAGTAGCCGGCTTTTTGATAATGATATTCCCTACCTCATCCTTAATGGTTTCGAGACCCAGATCTTTTCCAAACTTTTCGATGAATTTCACCACACTGGCTTCTTTCTTTGAGGGCCTGGGAATTTGGGTCAGTTTATAGAAGTTTTCCCATAGGGGTTTGGGATCTAAGTTTGTAATGTCGCTCATATTGTGTCCTCCGATATTTTATGAATTTGTATTTTCTGTTTCCAGTTCCTTAAAAGTGATATAACGTTGTTCATAAAGTTGTGAAAGAAACTTGCTTACCCTGTCCTCTACTTCATGGTGTGGTTTGACCTTATCTCCAAGCTTTTCTTTCAGGTTATCACAAATCTGCCGAACATTCTTTTCACCATCTATTTCCAGCCAGGTTGTAGAACCCAGTTCATCCAGATATATGGTAAAATGCTCCTTTCTGCGCGGGGGAATAAAAACATTACGCATCCACTGTTTTCGGAACTTGGGTACTATCAGACAAACATTCCCGTCTTTGGTAAATTCATGTTCATGCCGGCGCACAGGATGCAATTCCAGGGTGTTGGTATTTTTCAGGATCTTCCTGCGCTGAAAGAAATTCAATCCCATATTACTGATTTGCTTTTCATTTCAAAATTAAAAAAATTCTTCCGTTTGCTTTCTAAACCATCACGTTCTTACAATAATGCTGCACGTAGAGATCCGTCCCCTGACATATGCATTGTGTAAAAGGAGCCGCCCGGATATCCGGGCGGCTCCATGGGTTATTTTAATTCAGTCTTTATCCCTCTGGAGATTCGGGAACATCAGCTTCCGTGGATCTTCTCATCGGTATTCTTACAAGGATAAGACCCAGAACCACAAAGATAGCTATGCTGGTAAGAAATGAAGGATGGGCAAAACGCCAGATTTCGATCTGACCAAACGCCAGACCGGCAAAAAGCAGACCAATCAGGGCTTCACCGGCGATTAAACCGGAAGCAAGGAGAAGACCGATGTTATTGGCCTTATTTTTCCTTTTTTCATCAAATCCTCGTTTTCTCTGATAATTTTGCAGGATACCCTTGATCATTCCTCCAATAAATATGGCAAAAGTAGTTTCCAAAGGCAGGTACATACCAACAGCAACGATCATAGGGCTTTGTACCCGCATCAGTATGAAACCTATACCCATCAGGATACCAACCACAATCAGGGCCCAGGCCATCTGGCCGGCAATGATTCCTTTGGAAAGTACTGCCATCAGGCTGGCCTGTGGAGCAGGAAGCTCCTGGCTGCCAAAGCCACCTTCATAGCCAAGTTGCTTACCGGTTTCAATATCTCCGGCATGCAGAATGAACAAAGGAATGAACATCACTGCGGCAGAAGCCACCAGACCGATCAGGTCACCGATCTGCATCCGCCAGGGTGTGCCCCCCAGCACATGGCCGGCCTTGAGGTCCTGTAACATCTCCCCTGCCACAGCAGCGGATACACAGATAATGGCAGCCACGGCCAGAACGGTAGCTACACCGCTTTCTCCCCGGGCGCCCAGGATCAGCATCAACAGCGCGGTGACTACAACAGTGGAGATGGTCAAACCGCTGATTGGGTTTGAACTGGAACCAATGATACCAACAAGATAACCGGATACGGCGGCAAAGAAAAATCCGAATACGATCATAACTACCGTAGCGATAATAGCAGAAGTATAATCGGCATAAAACACAAATTTGGTGATCAGGAAAGTAGCCACGGCTGCCGCAATGATTCCTGCCATGATCCAACCGAAATTAAGGTCTTTTTCAACCCTTTCGGTAGTTGAAACGCCTCTGGCCGTTTCTTTCAGATCCTGAATGGAACGTTTGATACCACTTGCCAGGCTCTTACGCATACCATAAAGGGTATAAAAGGTTCCCACCAACATTCCTCCAATGGCAATGGGCCGGACAATGGCTTTCCAGGTCTCGTTAACCCGGAATATCGGATCCTTAACCTGGGTCATGGCTTCATTCATATTGGCCGCAAGATTCTGATCCACCAGATATTGAGCCCATGCCTGCATATCAATATGGGGGCCTATAAAATAGAATATTATGGGTGTTAAAAGGCCCCAGGCAATGACTCCGCCGCTAAAGTTCAGGGAAGCCAGACGGGGGCCGATAATATAACCTACACCGATATAGGCGGGGCGTAGTCCGGGTGTGCCAAGGAGGATTCCACCCTTGGCCTTAATGGCCTCTCCTGCACCTGTGATAAATTGGGTTTTAAACTGAACGAATTTTTCCCACACAGGCATAAACAAACGGAATTCACCAAGAGCTTTGATTAATCCACCCAATCCCATTGCCCAGAAAAGATATTTTGATCCGGCACCGGTTTGCCCGGTCTTATGAATCTCAGCAGCAGCAATGGATTCTGGGAAAGGTAATGTGGCGTCATTTGCCATTACCCGGCGAATCAAAGCGATAAATAAGATCCCCAGCATACCACCGGTTACCATGATCAGTGCAGAAATGATATAATGCCCGGCAGTATAGAATTCAGGCCATATACCACTAATGTAAAAAGCCGGCAACGTGAAAATTGCGCCGGCAGCTACAGATTCTCCTACAGAACCGATACTCCTCGTAAAGTTCTCCTCAAGGATGGTTCCTTTCAGGGCCCGAAGAATGGCCATACCAATGACGGCCGCCGGATAGGTGGCCGCTATGGTCATACCGGCTTTCAGACCCAGGTAGGCATTTGCCGCACCCAGCACAATAGATAAAAACACACCAATAATTACTCCCCGCAGCGTCATTTCAGTCATACGGGTTTCTGACGAGATGAAAGGCTTGTAGTTAAGTTGTTGGTTTGCCATATTCCATATTGTTTGATATTAAACATTTTGAAAAAGAGGGTAAATGTAACAAAAAAATCGGGCAAGGCATGCGTCTTTGAAAAGATAGATTTTAACAGGGCATTGGTTAACAAAAAAATTCATTGAAAATTATTGAATTATACTATAGAAGGGTTTTATAAAACATATTAAAAACAAAAAGGATGCGTGTTAGTATAACTTTAAGATCTCTTTATCGTAAATTCGGTCATGAAAACAAAAATTACAGCCATGAAATTCTCACTAATAACTGCCCTATTATTCATCTTCACATTCAGCGGATTTACTCAGCAAGACACGAAAGTAAACTGGTACAGCTTTGAAGAGGCAGTGAAGCTCAATAAAGAAAATCCCAAAAAAGTACTGATCGACGTGTACACCGATTGGTGCGGATGGTGCAAGAAGATGAAAAAACAAACGTTCAATAATCCTGAGATTGCACAGTATATCAATGAAAATTATTATCCCGTACGATTCAATGCAGAAACCAATAAAAAAGTGCAGTTCAAAGGGCGCATCTTTGCCAAAAAGGAAGAAGGAGACCGAAAACCTCATGATCTGGCTATTGCCTTGTTGAACGGAAAAATGTCATATCCTTCCGTGGCATACCTGGATGGCAATAATCAGCTTATCACAGCAGTGCCGGGATTTTACGGGCCTAAAGAATATGAACCCATTCTAAAATATTTTGCCCAGGATATTTATAAAAACAAATCCTATAAAGACTACAAGAAACAATTTGAAAATACCTTGGTTGAATGATTATTGACCAGGGTTATTGCTGTTTCAATCTTCTGTCATACTTTCGGGGAAAAATTCCATAATCTGGGAATCTATCAGGAATTGATAGGGAATCTGAAGAACCGGTCCAAACTGACTAAGCTCCAGATATTTTTTTGTCATTAAATTATCCCCGTATTTCAACCTCAACAGGGTGTTTACAGGAATCCGATAATGGAATTGGGGTTTGTCCGAAGCAGCAAATTTATTGCGCATCAATTCACTGATTCTTCTTGTGTTGTCCAAAAGCTCCAACTCTATCCATATTGGGACTCCTTCATCCTGTGACGGTTTTAAAATACCCTTTTCCTGAGAAAACCGGAAAAGCATTTCCGGCTCCTCCCGATTCAGGGTATCGGGTGTCCATTTTAGCGTAAACTGAACTGTATCTGTAATTTGCTTACCCGTGAAGAGGGAGAGGTAATTCTCCTCAATCCTGTTCATCTCATTTACAGCCGTCTCCAGGGCTTCCCCTTCGGGATAATAATCCCCCATACCAGATACCAGCTCAAAACGCTTTTCCCTGATCATAAAGATAAAATTGGCTGCTTCCCGGGCTTTTGCAGGCTTGTCCTTTTGTACCACCTCGGTTTTCTCTACAGGAACCCGGGCAAATAAAGAATCCTTCCACACTTTTTCGTATACGGTTTTGGTTTCCTCGCCAACAAATTTCCTAACACTCAAATCTTTAAAATGAATTGCACTGCCATAATCCTTTTTGCTGTAGAAATCAGAACGATCTGGTTCTTTTCTGTCAGCCATATCAAAAGGAATGATCCACCCTTCACCGATAAATTTTGACCAGTCGATCTTAAATCTGCCTTCGGGCTGAATGGCATACAAGTGGTCATAATCCATTACACTGGATTCTTCGATATCAATATCACCAATATTCCATTGTACTTTTCTGTTATGAGGTATATTGGACAAACCCAGCAGTTTCTCCCCATATTCATGATACGGTCCGGGGATAACCTCTTTCCGTTGCATCCTGACCCGAAAAGTCAGTTGGGTTTTTGGCAAACCATATACCAATCCGTTCCTGATCTTCCGGGAATCGGCAGTATCCACTTTGTAAGTACGCGTGGTTGCCTCCTGAGCGGTTTTACAACTTACTCCGGCAACCAACAATATTGCTGCACCAAATACAATATGAATTAATAATCTATTTTTCATTTTCTTTCAGATATTTTAAAGCATTACTTATTGAATTGATCATATCGGAAGCTATAAGAGACTCTTCGCCGGTTAATTCCACAGCAAGATCTCCCGCCAGTCCATGAAGATACACCCCGATAACTGAAGCCAGACCCGGCTCATATCCCTGACCCAGCAAAGAAGTAATCATGCCGGTAAGGACATCTCCGCTTCCGCCTGTAGCCATTCCCGGGTTACCGGTGACATTAAAAAACAAGTTTCCTTCCGGTGTGGCTATCGTTGTATTGCCTCCCTTCAGCACAAGATAGACATCATATTTCCCGGCAAATTCCCGCTGCAGTTGAATACGGCTGTATTGATTGTCCACCGGTTCCGTGAGGCGCTCAAATTCCTTCGGATGGGGTGTCAGGATGCTTTTGGCCGGCAAATTTCGAAGCCATTCCTTGTTGAGAGAAAGGATATTCAAAGCATCTGCATCTAAAACAAGGGGTTTGTAGCTCTTTTCAATTAGCTTCCGAAGTCCCTCCCGGGGATTACTGTGAGTGCCAAGTCCCGGGCCGGTACCAATATTGGTGAAACCGTCAAGTTCCGGAGGCTCGGAAAAATCGGTATCTGAAACATCCAGACTGATCATAGCTTCTGGCAGTGCTGTTTGCATAATTTGGTATCCCACTTTGGGGATATGGGTGGTCACCAAACCTGCTCCCGTTTTCAGTGCAGCTTTTGACGCCAGAACAGCAGCGCCCATCTTTCCATACCCGCCGGTTATCATCAGAATATGACCAAACCGACCCTTATGGTCGAATCGCTTTCGTTTTTTGAGATGTTTTTTAACATATTCTTTTGTAACCAGATAATATGGAGATTCAATTTCTTCAATTTTCTCTGAATCCAGCCCAATAGGGAGTATATACCATTTTCCCACCAGATCTTCATGTTCGGGAAAGAAAAATGAAATGGAGGGGAACTGAAAAGTAAGGGTATAATCGGCTCTAAAGACAGCATCATAATTGTTGCCCGAATTGTCTTCGCCAAAAAGCCCGGAGGGAATATCAATGGCAATGCGGGTAGCATCGCATTGGTTCAGGTATTTTACTATTTCGGCAGGAAATCCTTCAAGTGGCCGGTTCAGACCCGAGCCAAAAAGTCCATCCAGAATGACCGCTCCCGGTCTGACTTTTGGCAACTGATCCTTTTGTTCTAAAGTATATATATTGGCTTTATTCTGTTTTTTCAGCCTTTCAAGATTTGTAGCGGCATCAGGTGAGAGTTTGTCCGAAATTTTTACCAGATAAAGATTGACCGGGTAATTTTTATCTGCCAACTGGCGGCCTATGGCCAATCCATCTCCTCCGTTGTTACCCGGACCCACAAAAATATTTATTTCGGTGCCCTGCGAAAATTTCCGGCTTATCCATCCGGATATCTTACCTGCAGCCCGCTCCATTAAATTTATAGAATGAATGGGTTCATTTTCAATGGTATATTTATCTACTTCTTTGACCTGTGCCGATTGAAGAATTTTCATGACATAATGAAATATCTGTTTTACCGCAAAAATAAAATAAAATTAACAGGAAAATATAACCTCACTACAAGTTGATATAAGTATGCGTACGGTGCAAAAATTAAGATTAGGGCAATTCAAGCCCTTAGCGGCTCTTATAGTTTTCTGTTAAAAAAAACAAAGCCCATTTAATGCATTCGGCTATAATAGCCACTTAGCTTTTTTTTTAGACTCGCTCAAAAAACAAAATGAAAATACCATATTTAAAGAATTATCAAAAATCAAACCAAAAAGGTATTGGTTTTTCCGGTTCTAATTGGTAATTGGTGACAAAAAAAAGATTTATATATTTGTTTCATCGTATGATTCAGACAAAGGTATATTTTTAAATTTAAAATCAATGCATTATGCTTAAAGGCCATCCGAAAGGACTAATAGTAGCTTTTTTTACTAATATGGGTGAGCGATTCAGCTATTACACCATGTTATCAGTTTTTGTATTGTTTCTTCAGGCAAGGTTTAACCTTAGTGCAGGTGAAGCAGGAGATTATTACGGCGGTTTTCTGTTTGGAATCTATTTCTTACCTATTGTGGGTGGTATTATTGCAGACCGCTGGGGATACGGACGTACAATCTTGTGGGGAATCATAATTGCCTTTATAGGAAGTATACTCATAGCTGTTCCCGGCTTTTTTGAACAGGGATATTTTTCAATGCAATTTGAGCTAATGATCATCATTATATCTCTGATTATCATGGCGGCGGGAACCGGATTGTTTAAAGGAAATCTTCAGGCATTGGTAGGTAAGATGTATGATTTTCCCGAATATGCTCCAAAACGGGATAATGCTTTCAACATCTTTTACATGGGCATTAACATCGGAGCTTTTTTCGCACCTTTTGCAGCAACAGGCGCTATCAATAGTATACTGGGGAAAAAAAGCTTTGAGTATGAAAGCAGCATGCCCCATTTATCTATTCTTAATGAAAAGGCCCATCCGTTTCTGGATAAAATGATAGGTACCCTTCAGGGAAATTTCAGCGGTACAATGCATTATACTGAAAAAATTCAGTCGATTCAACAACAAATGGGCTTCAGCGGTTCAATCAGTGAGTTTACCAGTACCTACAACTCTTCGTTATCTATTGGATATAGCACTGCATTCGCTGTTGCAGCGGCCGCTATGATCATATCTCTTGTTGTATTTGTGGTGTACAAAAAATATTATCAGTATGCAGATTATACAGAAAAACAAGCAAAAGAAAAAGCAGCGAAAGAAGGAAAAGAATATTCAACTGTTACTATGTCCAAAGAAGAAGAAAGGAAAAGAATAGTTGCGCTTGGCCTTGTTTTTCTGACGGTTGCTTTTTTCTGGATGGCATTTCATCAAAACGGATTTACTTTAACCATATTTGCGCGTGACTACACAGAAAGCCAGGTTAGCCCATTTAATTACTTATTCTTTGATTTACGAACCCTGCTGCCTATATTGGCTGCCATTGTCGGACTGATCTATTTGGTCCGCAAAAAAGTTCGTCAAAAAACAAGGGCAATAGGTGGAGCCTTTTTGGTTGGAGGAACAGCTATAGCTTATTACTTTTATACACGTTTTGATCCGAACCCGATCATCGAGCCCCAGCTATTTCAATCATTTAATCCATTATTCATTGTATTCCTTACTCCTGTAATAGTTGGATTTTTTAACTGGTTACGTAACAGAGGGCAGGAACCTTCTTCCCCAAAGAAAATGGGAATCGGAATGTTCATCACAGCTTTATCTTTTGTGATAATGCTGATTGGAGCCCTTCACCTGCAAAACGTAACCGGTCTGAGTCCATACTGGTTGATTGGAACCTACTTCATAATCACTATTGCTGAATTATTCATCAGCCCCATTGGTATATCCTTTGTAGCTAAGGTAGCGCCACCACGGTTCAGCGGACTGGCCCAGGGTGGCTGGCTTGGGGCTACTGCCATTGGAAATCTGGCCGCAGGTCTTATTGGAAGGCTGTGGGATATTGTAGAGATTTGGCAGTTTTTCTTATTGGTGATTATCCTCACATTGATATCCGGAGTATTTATTTTCTCAATAATGAAAATATTGAGGAATGCAACACAATCATCAGACAAATAAATGCAGAAATATAAAAACCATCATATTATGAAAACCCGTTTAACAATAATGACAGGCATTCTTCTGAGCTTGTTCCTCTTTTCAGGGTGTCAGTCCGAATCAACCCCGGAAGACCTTCAGGAAGATGTTAAAGAGATAAAACGTCTTGAAAAACAATCAGAAAACATTGAAAATAAAGAGGATGCATTTGAGTTGATGAGAAGCCTGAACCAGAGTATGAAAAGTATTCGCGACAAAATCCTCGAGATGGATATAAAATATCGCACAGCCTCTGAAAGTGAAAAAAAGGAGATGGAAAGGAAATTTGAACAATCCAACGCTGAAATAGACGAATCGTTAAAAGTCATCAGTGAAAATATAGAGCCATACAAAGAGGATGAAAAGGTGTCCAAAATGCTTGATATACTGAACGAGATTATGATCTCGAAATAAATAACGCATGATACGAGGCAAAAATTCCCCCGCTCCAGCTATGTCTGGCGCGGGAATTTTTGTTTTGTAGCGAATGATTATTGGATTTGATGACAATAACTTGTCATTGATGGTCATTAAGTGGTCATTGGTTGTATTCGCAGAAATTGCTGCTAAAGACAAGAACGCAAAATAAGTTTTTTTGTAAGCGGCTGGCCATAATATGGGTTTGCCTTAAATGGCTCATATTATTCTTACCGCAGCTTTAGCTGCAATCAAATTTCTCATAACCTGTATGATATCGTTCTCAAAGTTAAGCAATTTAACTCTTTTAGAAGTGATAGCATACAAAAATATAATCGCGTAGCGACGGCATGTCCACTTCTGAATTGGCTACAAACGCCAAATCCATCTCAACCCCATATACCACCTGTATTCTCAGTGAAACCGCCTTTGCCTTTATTTCGTTTGGATTTGGTCTGAACGCCCATCCGCTTATTCTGTTTGGCCCAGAATCCCTTGATCATTAAGGGGCCTAAAAAAGGAAGGAACCAGATCATTTTTCTGTGGATTTTTCGCCGCCCCTCATCCAAATACCGGGCCTGACTGATCCTTTTGGAGACATAAAGGGTAAAAAAAACATATGCAGCGATGATGAGCAGTATGATAATCGTTGTGGTTGTCATTTGGATTTCATTTTTATCGTTGGCTACAATATTAATTTGATTCAGCCGGATTACCAAATTGTTTTTGCTTCGCTATTTTACTTCAGCAACGGGTTATCCGCTTCCTGATAATTGGAGAAATACAGAATATTCGTTAAATTTGATCCTGGCCATGTGACAAATGATGAAAATAAGCTTATGCAATGAACAGAAGAATAAATTAAGGAAATAGCTGAAGGGCTTTATTTAAGAAGATATAACAGATTTTTTTAATTTCACATCAATGAAGAATAAAAGTTTCTAAAGCCAGTACATATAAGTTCAAACGGATCATAGAAGAGCGGTTCACAAAAAATTTAATCATTATGTTGGAAACCCTTATTAAAGCAGCACGGGCTGCCGGTGAAATACAAAAGAAACATTACGGAACCAAAATAAACATTGAAAGCAAAGGAAAAAATGGAATAGTGACCCAGGCAGACAAGGAAGCAGAAGAGATAATACTGTCTGTCCTGAGCGAGAAATATAATTACGGGGTGGTTGCCGAAGAATCCGGTACAACTTATAATGAATCCGGATATTATTGGGTGATTGATCCCATAGACGGAACCACCAATTATTCCAGGCAAATTCCCTTTTTCTGTGTATCCATAGCCCTCTTCAAGCATGATCAGCCCGAAGCCGCTGTCATTTACCAGCCACTGAGCGACGAGCTGTTCTCTGCCCTTAAAAATCAGGGAGCTTATATGAACGACAAACAACTGCTCAGGGGCGAACCTGAAGAAACGGTACTTATAGACTGTAACAAGGGACGCGGAAAGAAAGCAAAGGAAAAATATCTGAAAGCCCTTGAACACATTCCCGATGAGTATACAGACACAGTGATCTTCGGTTCAAGTGCCCTGGAACTGGCCTATCTGGCTGCCGGCCGGGTGGATTGTTTCATCACTTACGGCGACGAACTGTATGATGTGGCAGCCGGAATATTGATAGCCAGGGAAACCGGCTGCCTGGTGAGCAACTGGAACGGAAACCCCTGGACTCCTGATGATCCCGACCTGGTTGTTGCCCCGCCCAAACTTCATAATGAATTGGTGGGATACCTCTCGGGCCTGTAAATGTCTCGGGGTTGTGCTGTCGTTCTTTCATGCCTCTGATTGACCCACGCCACGGCGTGGCTCTACAAATGTTCTTCATTCGTCATCCTGTTTTTGCTCACAACCCGCCATTCACTCCCATCGTACCGTTCCGGGTAGAGCGGTTCGTTACCTTCCCGCTCCCCACATATCCAAACGAGCGACTTTCTCCGGCAACTGCCGGATTCCTCTTAAAACAGATCCGCTTTCGCTTTCTGCAATTCTTTCGTTTACATTTTACATACATCTGGTGCATTAAATGTTTCCAAATTGCATGCCCGTTTTAAGGTATCTCCCTTCCCTACTTAGTGTCTCTAAGAAAACTGCCCTTTAGTAATTTTTTGTTTAGAATCATTCTAAATAACTATCAAAAAATTTGTCATCAAATGGCCGATAGCTTTCTTCTGCCTACTGTGCTTTGGTACGCTTACCAAGTTTGGGCATAATTACTTTGGCAATCTCCAACTCCAAAATAGGCTTATTGTCTTTATTCCAGAATCCCTTATCAAAACTCCATGAACTGATATTGTACCGGGATAACAATCTGTCCGCCACTTCTAAGGAAATATCCCGGTCCTGGGTCTCATGCATCAGCTTGTAATCAACAATTAGATCATACTGGTCGGTGGTAATTGCCAGTTTCTTTCCCAATTCAACTCTCTTTCTCATACTTGAATCTTTTGACAAGTGATGATTAAATTATGCGAATCTCAAAGGGCTAAACCATAAAAATCCCCATTTTTCGAGAGAACTACAACAAAATCACTAAAGATATTCAAACAAGTTATTAACAATATGATAATGATTTTCAATTGTTCAAATGATTCCTTAGAAGCACTATATAATTTCAACAATAAATATTATATTTGCCATCCTGTTGAACCAATACAAAAGAAATGAAGTCAGCGGTTAACATCAAGAAAGTATTGATAATGTGCGCTATAACGCTCCTCTCCTTTTCCGGATTTACACAGAATGTAGATGTGCTGCGCAATCTGGCAAGACAGGTTCAAGCCGGAGACATCAGCCGGCAGGAAGCCCTCCAAAAAGCCAGGGAGGCCGGAGTATCACAGGAACAATTTGAACAGGCCAGACAGCAATATTCCCGTACCGGCGAGATCGATATCAGCGATCTGGACCGATCCATGGCACCCTCGTTTGATGTAAGGGAAGATACGCTGCCACAGACCAGAAGAGATACCGGGGATACCTCAAGATTACGCAGAGTAGAAAGAGAAAGGGATACCGCGGATTACTATTTCGGATACGAAATGTTCGAAGGACCGGAGGATAAATTCAAAAGTGCCGACATTGGAGCCGTGGACCCGAATTACCAGATAGGGCCGGGCGATGAACTTGTGCTCTCCATCTGGGGGGCAACAGAAATGCGCTCCAAGATGCAAGTATCCCGCGACGGAACGGTATTTATCGAACGCTACGGCCAGATGAATGTGAGCGGCCTTACACTGGACCAACTGGAGAAAAAACTCATCAAAAACCTTTCCAGAATTTACAGCGGGTTAAGCCCCGATCAGGGCAACCCTACCACCCATCTGGACATATCCCTGGGTAAGCTGCGTTCCATTCAGATCTACGTGGCCGGGAAGGTAAAAAATCCGGGATCACGCTTTGTAAGCAATTATTCCACCGCCTTTACGGCACTGTATAACGCAGGAGGTCCCACCATACACGGAAGTATGCGAAAGGTACAGGTAATCAGGAATGGAGAAGTGATTTCCAGCCTCGATCTCTACGATTTCGTTACCAGTGGAAAAAAGCCGGATGACGTGCGCCTGCAGAACCAGGATGTGGTATACGTCCCGCCCCGGCTTAGCACCATTAAACTAAAAGGTGACGTCAAAGATACCGCCTTCTATGAACTGAAAAAAGAGGAGACGCTGCGCGATCTGCTTGAATTTTCCGGGGGCCTGCGCACCTCAGCCGATATCCAGAAAGTCCAGATTGAACGAATAAGCTCCTTTACGGACAGGGAACGTTCGGGTGAATATTATAAAGTGATGACCCCCGACCTGGGCACCTTTCAACAGGATACTTTTCAGGTTAATCCCATCCCCATCCACGACAAGGATGTGGTGACCATCTCCCCCATTACTGGTAAACGGATAAAAGATTCCATCCCTGGTGGGGTAAATTACGTTCAGGTAAGCGGACACGTTTACAAGCCGGGCCGGTACGTACTGGGAGAGGATATGAAACTGAAGGACTTGCTCACACGGGCCGGGGGATTGAAAGATTCGGTGTTCTGGGACCAAACCTACCAGCTTCGTGCCGACCTGATCCGTTATACAGGAAACGAAATGGACAGAAAAATCGTTCCTGTGCCTTTGAATAAACTTATTGAAGGAGATGCACCTCAGCACAACCACGCGCTGAAACACCGCGACAGTTTGATTGTTTACAGCGCCGATGTTGTTCATGAAGAAAAGGTAACCAGCATATACGGGGAAGTTGAAAACCCGGGAGACTACCAACTGGAAGAAAACATGAATGTGCACGATTTGCTGCTGCAAGCCGGGGGTTTTACCAAAAGGGCTTACAAGTATAACCTGGAGGTTTTCAGGCTCGTTGCTGATGAAGGCTCGGACCAGCTTACCAGTGTTCATAACGTGGAGATCTCGCCGGATATGTTAAAACAATTCGAAGCCGAAGAAGCTTTTGACCTGGAGGATTACGACATGGTAATCGTACGGAGGGATCCCGACCTCGAATATCACCGCGTTGTTAAAATAGCCGGGGAAGTTCAGTATCCGGGGAGGTATCCGATACTCAACAAAAATGAAACCCTGGGCACACTGATCGAACGGGCCGGAGGATTAACCAATGAGGCGTTTATCAGAGGGGCTGAATTCATCAGGAACGACTCTGCCAGAATTGTAGGGGATTTTGCAGAAGCCATGGAAAAAGAACAACAAAGCATTGTGTTGCAACAGGGTGACAGCATTACCATACCCCAACAACCCGGTACGGTAAGGATAAGAGGAGCCGTGAGAAACCCGGGGCATGTCCAGTATCGTCCCGGATGGCGCGCAGACCGTTACGTGGAGGCCGCTGGTGACTATACATTTGATGCAGCCAAAGCCAAAACCATTGTATATTACCCGGGAGGAAACGCCAGAAGAAAAAGATGGCTATGGAATCCACCGGTAGAAGAAGGTTCTGAGATCTTCGTTCCGGAAAAACCGCCGAGAGAACCACTCGACATAACAGAATTGCTAAGCCAGTGGGCATCCATTGCCACAAGCGTGGCCACGGTCATCTACATCCCC
>JAGXLC010000056.1 GCA_018334875.1 Bacteroidales bacterium
ATTTTGTTGAATAGATAATGAAAGGATCACACCCTGTTGTTTTCTGTCTTCAGGTACCATGCCAATACCCTTTCTTACTGCACTATGAGGTGACCGGATTCGAAGCGGTCTTCCAAACAAAAATGCTTTCCCTCCTGTCTTCCGGTCAGCACCAAATATAGCCCTAACTGTTTCTGTCCGTCCGCTCCCCACAAGTCCTGCAATCCCTAATACTTCTCCTGCTCTTGCTGAAAGCGATACACCTTTCACTTTGTCTGCAACGTGAATCCCTTTTGTTCTTATGATTTCTTCCCCAATCTTTGAATCACGCCACGGAAACATCGTATGAAGCGATCTTCCCAGCATCATTTTGATAATTTGATCTCTGTTTGTTTCAGATACCCTTAAGCTTCCGTGGGAGTTTCCATCCTTTAAAACGGTCACCCGGTCAGCCAGTTGAAATATCTCATTTAAATGATGGGAAATATAAATGATGGAAACACCCTCATTCTTTAATCGATTCAGGGTATCAAACAGTTTCTTTATTTCGTGGGGACCTAAAACTGCGGAGGGTTCATCCAGAATGAGAACATGAGCTTTTTCTGACAAGGCTTTTGCAATTTCTACGATCTGTTGATGAGCAATACTGAGTTCGGCTACTTTAAGTGAAGGATTGATGCGGAAGCCAATATCATTAATGAGCGAGTCCACATCCTTTTTCATCCTTTTCCAATTCACCCATAAACCTTCATCACCCAGTCTGCTAAAAAAAATGTTTTCGGCAACCGACAGATCCGGTATTAACGAAAATTCCTGATAAATAATACTGATTCCCAGTTTTTTACTGTCATGGGTGGTCTTTATATTTACCTCTCTATTATCAACAAAGATTTTCCCGGAATCTTTCAAATGGGCACCCGAAAGAATTTTCATAAGGGTGGATTTTCCCGCACCATTCTGGCCTACAACAGCATGGATTTCGCCCGGTTCAACCTTGAATGTAACATCCTTTAAGGCTGAAATACCACCAAAAGATTTGCAAATATTCTGTAGTTCTACCTGGCTCATGATGGCATCCTATATACTTGAATCATCCTTTCACTTTCGTTGACGTTGAATTTCAATTTCTCCGTACTGTATAAAACTGTGGTCATAATGGACGGTTTTAAAACAATGCGTCGGGATCATAATATTCGTCGACATTATCTTTTGTAATTAATACGGCAGGTGTATGGATTACTTTATCCACCTGTTCCCCATCCAAATGTTTAACAACCGCTTCAACCACCAATCTGGCCAATTCCTCGGGACTGTTGAGTGCAGTTGCGCCGTATTCTCCTTCCTTGATTAGCTCGAGCGCTTCCTTCTGACCATCAAAACCTACCACCATGATATCTTCCGATTTACCTGATTCATTGATTGCTTTTAATGCGCCCATTCCCATTGCATCATTTTCAGCTACCAGGAGATTGACATTGGGATGGGATACCAAAATATCTTCCATGGCTTCCAATCCACCTATATGGGTCCAGTTACCCCAACCCTGGAAAACAATTTTTAAATCAGCATTCCCCTGGGTTATCAACTGGGTTTCTACAAACCCCCTGACAAAACCAAGCCTCTTTTCTCTGCCTACGGGATTACCCTGACTACCACTTATCATGGCTAAATTAATATCTTTACCGGACATTTGATTAACCACCCATTCTCCTATCAATTCACCATTGCCTTCATTGGATGCCTGAACACTGGTAATATATTTGGCATCGGGGTCAATGCGGCTGTCTACTATGAATACAGGGACACCAGATTCCGCAGCGGAGTTGACGGCAGGGACCAAAGCCTTATGATCGAGTGGGTTCAGTATTAAAACATCCACTCCTGTTGTAAGCAAGTCCTCCATGGAAGTAATCTGCTGAATGATATCGTCCTGCCCGTCAGCCATCACAAAATTCATCCCGTAGCGTTTCGAATATTCCTCAATGTATTGAGATAATACTACATAAAAAGGAGCATTGAGAGACGGGGTCACGTAACCGATTTTAATATCTGACAGATTGATGCTGTATTGTATGGTATCGGCCTCTTTGCCGGCGTCTTTTGATTTTTCTGAAACTGTGCCGGTACCACATCTAATGAAACCAAGGGAGATGAAGCTCAGGTAAAACACAAGAAGAGATCTTGCCATGTAAAAGGTGATCAATTTATTCATGTTTGGAAAATCTTTAAGAATTATAGGTACTTCTCAAGTTCCAAAAATTCGGGTTATTAATTATTTCAAATGTAAGATTTGATATTTGAATTCACAAGGGTGCTTTTTAAAAAAATAAAATTAAAAACTAACCGAAGTCTGATTGAAAAATTCCCGTTAAATTATACCTTTGTGAGAATATTGGAAAAAGCATAATGTAGCATGCAGAATTTCGTTGTTTCAGCAAGAAAGTACAGACCGACAACATTTGATACAGTTGTCGGGCAGTCGTCTATCACCACAACCTTAAAAAATGCCATCCGGAACAATCATGTGGCGCAGGCTTATTTATTTTGTGGACCAAGGGGAGTTGGGAAGACCACCATAGCCAGAATTTTTGCCAAAACCATCAACTGTCAGAATCTGGGTGAAGATCTTCAGCCTTGTGATGAATGTGAATCCTGCAAGGCATTCAACCAGCACCGCTCCACCAATATCCATGAATTAGACGCAGCTTCCAATAATACAGTGGACAACATCCGTTCGCTCATCGATCAGGTTAGAATTCCGCCACAGTTAGGCAAATACAGCATCTATATCATTGATGAGGTACACATGCTTTCCGCCTCTGCTTTTAATGCTTTCCTGAAAACCCTGGAAGAGCCCCCGCCGCATGCCATTTTCATATTGGCAACCACTGAAAAACACAAGATTATTCCTACCATTCTGAGCCGTTGCCAGATCTTTGACTTCAACCGGATTAAAGTGGAGGAGATGGTTCAGTTTCTCGAGCGTATTTCTCAGAAAGAAGGCGTTCAGTATGAAAGGGATGCATTGACCATAATCGCCCAGAAGGCCGATGGCGCTATGCGTGATGCTTTGTCTATATATGATCAGGTAGTTAGTTTTTCAGATGACCAGATTACCTACCCGAAGGTCATTGAAAATTTGAACGTTTTGGATTTTGACTACTATTTCCGTTTGACAGATGCTTTTATGGAAGGCAATCATGCGGAAGCCCTGGTGATTTTTAATGAGATCCTTGAAAAGGGATTTGATGCCCATCAGTTTATTAATGGGCTGAGCAAGCATTTCCGTGATCTTTTGATTACCAAAGATGAAAAAACGCTCGAACTTTTGGAGGTTGGAGCAGGAATCAGGGAGAAGTATAAAGATCAGTCATCCAGAGCTAGCGTGGATTTCCTTATCCGGGCTTTGAATGTGGTGAACCAATATGATGTGAGTTATCGTACCAGCATGAATCAGCGTCTTCATGTAGAACTGGCCATGATTGATCTGTGTAATCTGGACAGCGCAAAAAAAAAAGCACCTGAAGAACGGGAGTCAGGCGGGGAAGTAGAGAAAAAAGATGTAACGGAAGGTAAGAAAAGCGAAAAGATTAAGGAGAGCCTTAACAAGAAGGCTCAAAAAACTCAACCATCAGAGGAATCTCATCAGAGCCAACAGCCGGTGTCATTTTC
The DNA here is from genome assembly GCA_018334875.1 of Bacteroidales bacterium. Taxonomy (NCBI): domain Bacteria; kingdom Pseudomonadati; phylum Bacteroidota; class Bacteroidia; order Bacteroidales; species Bacteroidales bacterium. The sequence continues at coordinate 3,652 of JAGXLC010000056.1, forward strand.
CATTAACAGTGCCTTGAAGAAGGATAAAGGCAGTCATACAGAAACCGGCGAAACGCAAACGAAATCCTCCGAACAACAGGATGCTGAAGCAAAAAGTACTTCACAATCTCCTGACCAAACGGTTGAGGAAGGAGAGGCACTGAATCAGTCTGATCTGGAGAAAGCCTGGCAGGAATTTGCCGAAAGTTATAGAGAGAAACCCAGAATATACAACATGCTGCTTTCCAGAAAACCCACATTAGATGAGGATTTAAACGTAAAGTTTTATCTGGAGAACGAGCTGCAAAAAGCACAGTTAGAACGAATCTACAATGAATTGCTTTTTTACCTGAAGAAAGAGCTGGGCAATAACAGCATACATATTCAGGCAGAATTAATTAAGGAGGATCACGATACCAGTAGCCGAAAACTCTATACGGATGAGGAAAAGTACAGCCATCTGGAAAAGAAGAATCAAAACCTGCGTAAATTGAGACAGGATTTTGATCTTGATTTTGATTGATGTTTGTTTGTCAGCATGTTTGATTTTGGCTTGTCCAAATTATGGTTATACCGGATTGATGATCTGAAAAAACCTTGATGTTGTTGAGGAACATGATATTTTGCATATTCAGTTCGAATAATTATTATTAAGTTTACCCTTTCTGAAACAAAAATACATTAGCTATGAGCAATATAGACTGGAGCAACTTACCATTTGGCTATCATAAAACGGAGTATAACATCCGTTGCTATTTTAGTGATGGAGAATGGGGAGAGTTGGAAGTTTCCTCTTCCGAGTATCTGAATATCCACATGGCGGCCACTGCTTTGCACTATGGGCAGCAGGTCTTTGAGGGAATGAAGGCATATAGGGGGAAACATGGGGATATCAGGATCTTTCGATGGGAAGAAAATCTTAAAAGAATGCAAAGATCGGCCCGGGGGATACTCATGGAACCTGTGCCTAAAAAGATATTCAGGGAAGCCATATTCAAGGCTGTTAAATTAAATGAAAAATGGTTGCCTCCCTATGGAACTGGCGCGGCGTTGTATATCCGGCCATTATTGCTTGGCTCCGGTGCTGAGATTGGGGTAAAACCTACAGAAGAATATTTATTTATGGTATTTGTAACCCCTGTGGGTCCCTATTTTAAGGAGGGATTCAACCCCATCAAAATTGCCATAGTCAGGGATTCAGACCGAACTGCACCTTTAGGTACCGGTATGTATAAGGTAGGCGGAAATTATGCTGCCAGTCTGCCGGGTATCAACAGAGCCAAGAGCGAAGGATACACCCAGCCCCTTTATCTGGACGCCAAAGAAAAGAAATATATTGATGAGATAGGAGCTGCCAATTTTTTCGGTATCAAGGATAATACATACATTACACCGGACTCCGGTTCTATATTGCCTTCGATTACCAATAAGAGTATCATGGAAATGGCCCCTGACCTGGGATTGAAAGTGGAAAAAAGGCCTGTGCCGGTAGAAGAGCTGAGTTCTTTTGAAGAGGTAGGTGCCTGCGGCACTGCGGCCATCATTGCACCTATTGGAGAGATCAAGGATTTGAATGAAGGACATACTTATACTTACTCAAAAGACGGTAAACCGGGACCCATCTCTACCAAATTATACAAGAAACTGCTGGCCATTCAGTATGGTGAGGAAGAAGATCCCTATGGCTGGGTGGAAAGCCTGGAATAAATATTCGTAGGTAAGCTTAAAGAGTAGATAAGAGGATAATATAAAATCTCAAGTAACAAGCACCAAATAACAAACAAAATGCAATATCCAAATTCCAATGTTCTAAACACGCTGAATTAAAGTTAATGCTTGTATTCTGGGGTGTTTGAAATTTCAGTATTGGAATTTGTTATTTATTTGTTATTTGAAATTTGTTATTTGGAATTTCTAAACCTATCCCTAGTTTAGAGTTCATCTAAAAAGATTTTTATTTTAAGCTATTACTCCCGAACCCAAAAGCTCCCCGTCGACATACCAAACTGCAAATTGGCCGGGGGTGACACCACGTTGGGGTTGATCAAATATAATGTACGCACCCTCTTCTTTCATGAGAAGCTTTCCTTTTTGGAGCGGCTGTCGGTAACGAATCCTGAAATCCATAATTTGTTCTTCTCCCGGTTGCAGTTGTAGATCGGGTCTTAACCAATGAATGTCAATCCTTTCAATAAAAAGGCCCTTTCTATAGAGCCCTGGGTGGTTTTTTCCTTCACCTACATATACAATATTGTTTTCCGTATCTGTGGCCAATACATAAAGCGGTTCTTTGGTACCGCCCACATTCAGGCCTTTTCTCTGACCAATGGTGAAATAATGGGCACCCTGGTGCTCGCCCACCTTTTTTCCTCCGATCTTTCTAAAGTCATAAGCCCGGCAAAGCATGCGCAAATTATCGGGTGGGGTCTCCAGCTTTTCTTCACGGAGCGGTTTCAAAGGAATTTTTATGATGTTGCCTCTTTTGGGAGCCAGCTTTTGCTGAAGAAACTGCGGCAGGTCTACCTTCCCCACAAAGCAAATGCCCTGAGAGTCTCTGCGGTCTGCTGTTGGAAGTCCCAGTGATGCGGCCAGTTCCCTGCACTGCGATTTATATAGATCCCCCAGGGGAAATAATGCTCTGGCAAGCTGCTGCTGAGATATCTGACAGAGAAAGTAGCTCTGCTCCTTATTGTCATCGATTCCTGCAAGGAGGGAGTGAATCGTTTTTCCGTTCTGCTCTGTACTCTTTTTTTTGCAATAATGACCCGTAGCAATATAATCGCTGCCCAGCTTTTCGGCTTCCCGCGCGAAAAGGTCAAATTTAACTTCCCTGTTGCATAGTACATCAGGATTTGGGGTTCTTCCCCTTTTGTACTCTGCGAACATATAATTCACAACCTTTTCCCGGTATTCTTTGCTGAAATCCACGAAATGCAAAGGTATTTCCAGTTTTTTGGCAGTCATCTCCGCAAATCTCAGGTCATCTTCCCAGTGACAACTGCTTGTCAATACACCCTGCTGATCTTCCCAGTTTTTCATAAATAATCCTTTCACCTCATATCCTTCCTTTTTAAGAAGGTATGCAGCTATGCTGGAATCTACCCCGCCTGACAGACCAACAACCACTGTTTTACTCATGCTTCAGATTTTGATTCAAAATTATTAAAATCACTTTCCCAATTTGAATGTAACGGATCTTTTCCTGATGAAAGTACCTTAACCAAATAAATGATATACTACATTAAATATTGTCCGATCCTTTTTGATTTAAATTAAAAAATTCTAATTTTGCGGCTCATTAAATGTTTAATATTAAATCACTAATTTTTAAATCATGGTAAAACATTATGAAACCGTTTTCATTGCAACTCCCGTTTTGTCTGAAGATCAGATGAAGGAAGCGGTTGAAAAGTTCAGGAACATCCTCCGGAAAAATAATGCAGAGATTGTTCATGAAGAAGATTGGGGCCTGAGAAAACTGGCTTATCCCATCGAAAAAAAGTCAACCGGTTTTTATCATTTGATTGAATATGAAGCAGAAGGAGAGACAATTGAGAATCTTGAAATTGAGTTTAAGCGTGATGAGCGTATACTTCGCTTTTTAACCGTTAAAATGGATAAATACGCTGTTGAATACGCCGAAAAGAAACGCAGGGAAAAAAGTACCGAGACCCAAAAAGGTAGTGAACAAAAAACAAAGGAGGAATAAGTCATGGCACAACAAAATCAGTCAGAAGTAAGATATCTCAATCCTCCGGCAATTGATATCAGGAAAAAGAAATTTTGCTGGTTCAGAAGGCACAAAATAAAATATGTGGATTATAAGAATCCTGATTTTCTGAAAAAGTTTTTAAATGAACAGGGTAAAATACTCCCGAGAAGAATTACCGGCACGTCACAGAAATATCAGCGCAGGGTGACCAGAGCTGTTAAGCGTGCCCGTCATTTGGCGTTGTTGCCCTATGTAACCGATATGTTAAAATAATAATGGTCAAGTCATGGAAATCATACTAAAACAAGACGTTGAGAATTTGGGTCATAAGAACGACATTGTGACTGTTAAGGATGGATATGCCAATAATTATCTTATACCTAAAGGAATGGCTATAACGGCCACACCTTCTGCCAGGAAGATGTATGAAGAAATTGCCAGGCAAAGGGCACATAAAGAACAACAGGAAAAAGAGAAGGCAGAAGAGTTGGCAAAGAAACTGGAAGGTTTGAATCTGGTTATTGGTGCTAAAACCAGTTCAAAAGGAAAGATCTTTGGTTCGGTGAATACCCTTCAGATAGCTGAAGAACTTAAGAAGCAGGGAATTGAAGTTGACAGAAAGAATATTGAGATCAAAGATGAACCCATTAAAGAAGTAGGTACTTATACGGCTACTGTAAAACTTCACCGGGATGTAAGCGAAGATATAACCTTTGAGGTTAAGGGAGAATAACATTACCTGAGGTTAATAGCTTGTAGGCTAACGCCTTGGATTTTTTTTTCAGCCTTCGGTATAATTTTTATCGGAGGCTGTTTTTTTGATAGATTTGTGTATAGAGTCTAATCAAAATACCGGAGTTTATGGAATGCAAACAAGAACAAAATCAAGAGATATGCAACTGTACCTATCCCTGTGACAAGAAAGGTATATGTTGTGAGTGTCTTCATAGCCACCGGCGTATGGGTGAGTTACCTGCTTGCTTTTTTCCTGAGGATGTAGAAAAAACTTATGACCGCTCCATTGAAAATTTTGTGAGGATCTTTCAGGAACGCAGTGCCTGGTGGAGTTAATGCTTCGGCAAGGGGTATTATACTTGAAACCGGAAAAATCTGAATCTGATAATGAGGATTTCTGAAAATATCAGCTTGAATTATTTTTTCGGGAACCTCATTATCAGATTCTAAAGCCAATGTGTCGTCTTGACCCTTTTATTCATTAATCTCCCTCAATCCATGAAAGAATTTTTTTATCGTTTGGTTTGGTTTTGGAATACAGCACATCTACCAGTTCCCCGTTTTCATTGATCAAATATTTCTGAAAATTCCATTGCACATTGCTGTCCATTTCTCCGTTAAATTTTGCCATAGTAAGCCACTTGTAAACAGGATGCTGATCTTCCCCTTTTACCGAGATCTTTGACATCATGGGAAAGGTAACTCCGTAATTTTTCTTGCAGAACTGCTTGATCTCCTCATCCGACCCGGGTTCCTGGTTGGCAAAATTGTTGGCAGGAAAACCGATTACTGTAAAGTCTTCATTGCCATATTTTTCATATAAGTTTTGCAAACCTTCATATTGTGGGGTGTATCCACATTCTGAAGCGGTGTTTACCACAAGCACTTTCTTGCCTTTCAGGTTTGAAAGGTCTAACGTGTTGCCGTCGATGTCCTCGACGATAAAGTCGTGAAAATTCTTATTTTCGAGCTTCTTTTCATCTTGCGAATGACCGGAAAATGCGATTAACATGGCAAAAATTGTAATTAATAAAGTTTTCATAGTCGTATTGTTTTTTTGGTTTATACAAAGTAACAATACAACCGGAGGTTTTGTTCGAACTGCCGGAGGTATTGAAATGACAGGAGAAAATTTAACGGGTAATTCTTAGGCTCTTGAAATTATATTACTAAATTTAAGCCATTTTGAGTTTTAAACAGGAACAGCTATGAAGAATAATTTTTTTATCACAGGATTACCAAGGTCCAGGACAAGCTGGCTTGCCAATTTTTTTACTTACAACAATTCATTTTGTTACCATGAGGCTACGCGTTTCTGTTCCAATATCCAGGATCTTAATGAACTGATGCGGAGTCATGAGGCAAGAAATATAGGGGATGCTGATCCGGCGCTTCTATATCTGATGGATGACCTTAAGAAGATTTTTCCCCATTCCAGGGTAGTGCTGGTTGAAAGGGAATTGCATGAGACCATTGACAGTTTCATAGATTTTTATACCAGCTATGAGTATAAGCGGATCCAGGAGTGGATAGAGGGTTTGTTTGAGATCATGGAACAAATTAAGCAAAGGTATGAGGTAAAAACAGTGGCCCACGATGATCTGAACCATATGGAAACCTGCCGGGAAGTCTGGGAATATCTTTTACCTGAGGAACCATTCGACATTAAACGCTGGAATCTGCTGGATGAGCTCTATATCAACAAGCTCATCGACAAACACTCCACCCATGTGATGAAGAAAAGCATTTATCATAAGTATATTAAGTATTATTAGCCAGAGATCATGGCTCATGTTTTTTCTGAACGTTTGGATAATGTTCTTTTTATCTTTACAGGCATTCGATTTCCCAAATTTAGGTTTCAACTTAACCATTTCATGATTTACAGGATTCTAGCTTGATATTTTTTTTGAAATAACGGAATTCGGATTAGCAAGGTTAATATTCCGATTGGCAGGGTAATCTTTCGTTCTGCTCCATGTAATAATAATTTTGTGGATTGCTGGATACAATTTATCATTTGTATGATTTAATTTGCCGATTGTATGATTCATTTAGTTAATTGTACAACTCAATTTTTCGATTGCATGATTCAATTTGCTGAATGTATAATTCAATTTATTGATTGTATCAGTCAATTTGGTGAATGTAAGATTTAATTTGACAGTTGTACAATATAATTTTTTGAATGTAAGATTCAATTTATTGACTGTATGATATAATTTGTCGATTGTATGGTTTAATTCGTTTGCTGTAATATGCATTTTATTCATTGTAAACTGCAATTATGGCAATGTCAATTGTAATTATGATACTGTAAACTGTAATTATGGCAATTGCAGTTTTGCTTCTTTCCCTGCATACTTGTTAAAAGGAGGCTAAGGCGAAGAGTAGAAGGACTACGGTCTTATTATTACAGTGTTACATTGTCAAATTGTTGCCTCGGGCTGTGGCCATCAGAATATTCTGGCAAATTTTGCCAACTGCCTTTTGCCCATTGCCAACTGTTTCACTATATCTTATTTCCCTAAATTTGGTTCTGCAATATAGTAAGCTGCATACTGTCTTCCTATTGACAATAAAGCTTAATGACATTATACGCTTCTTCAATACCCAGTTCGCCGGCTTTGCTGATGTCAATGCATCCTTTGGTTGTCTGCTGAAGATAGATGTAAGTTAGGCCCCGGTTGAAATAGGCCTGTGAAAATTCCGAATCCAGGAAGGTCACCTTATCATAATCGTTGATGGCTCCTTCATGGTTTTTATTTTCAATTTTTATATTGGCTCTGTTGTAATAGGTATATATAAATCTTGGAGCAAGCTTTACAGCCCGGTTATAGTCCTGGATTACCTTGTTGTAATCATGAAAGGTCACTTCTCTGCTGATGGGTTCTTCAACAAGCTGGTTGTTCAAATCAATATTGATGATCCGGGTATCGTCTTCCATCATTTTGATATATTGAATCATCCTGGATCTGATATTGGCTCTGAGAAAATGGATCAGAAACTGATTCTCCGTATGTTTGCCAGCCAAAGACAGGTCATTCAGTGCACCGTTGTAATTTTTGGTGTGTTCTTTCAGCAGGGCCCTTTTAAAAAGGTATTTCCCTTTCCCGGGATAACGTTCTATGCTGTCCGTTATCTGATCAATTTTCTTAAGGTAATAATCTTTGGATTGGGTATCCCGGCGATCGGTCCCCAGAATAAAAAATTTGTCGAGATATGACACTTCCCGGGTTATTAAAGAATCTCCCAGGTACTTTTTGAATTTTTCGGTGAGGTTTTTATCGTTTCCCCGGCTATAGTATAGGGTGAAAATGTTGCGGGGTTCAATGGATTGTTGAATGTTACCGAAATGTCGGGGCATGTTCTGGCTGCCCTGGAGGGAGATCAGTCGTTTGAAGTTTTCGGTGGTATCGGCGAAATTGACTCTTTCCAGCCTGTTATCCTGATAGGCTTGGGTAATTTGTCTGGCTTTTTGTCGGTCTTTCATAGCACCCTCCTGATCCCCGAGCTCTCTGCGGGCAATGGAACGGTTGATATAAGCCTTGGCAAAATTAGGAAAGAACCGGATGGCCATTGAAAAATCACGAATGGCTTTGCCGTGTTCTTCACGTTCCATCCTTAGCAGGCCTCTGTTGAAATAGGTAAGAATATTCTGAGGGTTGTATTGCAGCACCTGGTTGTAATCTTCAATGGCATCATCATAGGCTCCAATCTCAGTTTTCAGCAATGCCCTGTTATAATAAGCCAGAGCATTTGCAGGCTCAATTTTAATAACGCGGTCGAGATCCTCCAAAGCATTTTGATATTGATTCAACTGATAGTGGGTGAGCGACCGGTGGATCAATGCCTGTGAATTGTCGGATTCAAAATGAAGGGCCCGGTCAAAATCTTCCAGGGCACGGGAATATTTTTCCTGTTGATGATATATTCTTCCTCTTGTAACATAAGCATTTGTAAATGCAGAATCTATCTGAATTGCCATGGAAAGGTCCTGGAGCGTGGCCGTAGTATCATCCAGGTTGAGTTCGCTTATAGCCCGGTAATAATATGCCCTTTTGTTTTTTTTATTTTTTTCCAGGGCTTTATTGAAATCTTCTATTGCTTCCCGGTAATTTTCGAGGCGTAGCTTGCAAAAACCTCTTTGGACAAACAGCTCTGGCTGGCCCGTAACAAATTTGAGTGTGGTGTTGAAATCTTCAATGGCCCCCTGGAAGTTATAAAGCTGAATGCGTGACATCGCCCGGTAATAATAAGCTTCAACGGCATTGTTTTTGGATTCTATTGCCTGAGAATAATCCCTTTCGGCTCCATAATAATCCTGAAGGTTGTATTTGGCTGTGCCTCTTAAAAAGTAAGCTGTGGGGTGATGAGGCCGGTATTCCAGAACCGTATTGAAAGTTTTGATGGCCTCGGAATACCTGTAATGATAAAGCTGTTCCCGGCCTTTTTGAATATAATAATCAATATTCAACTGGCTTAATACCGTAAAGGGCAGTAAAAGAAAAAAAGCAATACATTGGAATTTTAATGATTTCATTGAATTTGCTGAGCAGGTATTTACAAAGTTTTATAAATCAGCCGGATGATCCGTGATAATTCTTCTTCATCCGTATTATCGAATGAATCCAGTTCTTTGCTGTCAATGTCCAGTACACCAGTGATCTTACCGTTTCTGTTTTGTAAGGGAACAACAATTTCCGATCTGGAACGGGAATCACACGCAATATGCCCCGGGAATTGTTCTACATCGGGAACAATAACCGGTATTTGCCGTTCAATCCCCGTCCAGCACACACCTTTGCCTTTTTCCAGTTCCTGGCAGGCCACAGGCCCCTGATAGGGTCCTACAATAAGCCTGTCATTTTTCAGGAAATAATACCCCGTCCAGAAGAAATGGTCCATTTTATGGTGCAAAACGGCAATAACCGTGGACATTCTTGCAAGTGTATCATCACTTTTGGGTAATAGACCCGAAAGCTGATCATATATTCTTTTATATCGGTTCTTCTTTTTTGTGTTCTCCATCTTGACATTGGGATTTAAATCAGGGTATCAAATCTAATTAATTTTTAAAAAGAGGAAAAGTAAAAAAACAAATGCAGTTATAAGATGTATAAATTCCATTCGTCTAAAGAATTTTTACACTTATCAAAAAATAACAAATGCTTAATAAATCTTTTTGATTTTGTGTTGTTCTAATCATTAAATTTGACAATTAGAATTAAACTTATGGCTTATGAACCAGATTGGTCTTAAAAAATTATATAAAGAAATTGAGAATGTTCCCGGCCAGGAATATGTAAAAATACCGGCGACCCAGCGTACTCCTGAAATCTTGCTGGACAGGACAGGAACCGACGGAACCATACAATTTTCGGGGAGGTCTCTTCCGGATGATGCCAGGGGTTTTTATAATCCCATCCTGATTTGGATTGAGGAATATTTTTCAAATCCTCATCCAAAGACTTCCATCCGGTTCAATCTGGAATACTTCAATACATCTTCTTCTAAAATGTTGTTGCAGATTATTAAAAAATTGGAGAAACTGGAAAAGCATAATAAGAACGTAACCATTGAATGGTGTTACATGGAGGATGATGAAGATATTCTGGAATCAGGGAAGACCTTTCAGGAGTTGACCAGCATACCTTTTAATTTTGTTTCTTATCAGTAAAAATAAAGGGCGGAGCCGGTTTTGAGACCGTTGCTCCCCCTATATTACAACTTCCTATTGATTTTATCTTATCTATAATGTTACATGGCAATTTCTTCTTTTACATGAGTTGCTCCTGCTATATTACCGGTTGAGTTTATTTCTGAATTCCTCCATGTGCTGGGCTGTTTCCCTTACCAATCGCTGAACCTCAAGTCCGTGTTCAAGGCCGGGCATAAAGGCCCTGGAATCCGCTCCGGTTAAAAATACATAATGTGCATGTTTGAGGGCACGAAGCCAGCCACCCGGCACATGTTTTGACGGAAATCCGGTTACCGGCTCAAAGTTGCTCCCGGTAAAGACCGTGGTCCATTGATTTTCACTTCCCAGGCAATATTCAAAGCGGTCGGGGTAAAATGAGTTATAGCGTAGCGCGCCGTTATAAAAATACATGTCAAACCCAAGCACATCACCCATTCCTGCACTAATTCGGCTGGCTGAAAGATTCCCCACGGCCCCTGTTTTTTTATCGACAAGAGATATTTCGCTGTACAGATCAGAATCTGCCGGTACATCCGGGAAAGCTCCTCCCTGTAAAGCATTGGTAATGCTGAGCGAATCTCCGAGAAAGGCTACAAGCATACTGATGGAATGAGATCCCAAGTCGGCCATAGCGCCCCCGTCGGGAGCAGAAGTAAGCCTGTTCCTGCGTTTCTCCCTGTAGCTTTTTTTTAGGTAATCGGTGTGTTTATAGGTAAAGGAGAAGTGGATGGGTTGTCCGAAGTCTTGCTCCATCAGGAAATTCAAAGCCTCCCGTACGGGTGAGGAGAAAAGGAACTGAAACCCTACCTGTATTTTTTTATTGCTGCTGTTTGACTGAAGCCATTCGGCTATTTTCTCCTCTTCCTCTTTGGTGGAACAAATGGGTTTTTCCAGATAAATTCTTTCCACCCCCTTCATCTGCAGGGCGGCTTCAAGATGCACATAGTGCTGGTTATTTGGGCTGAGAATGAATACTGTATTGATTTCGCCGTCATTAATGAAGGATTTTAGATCCAAAGCCTTTTCAAAACCATATTTTTTCGCAAATTCCGACCGGCTCGATTCCCTGGCTGAAGTTACAGCCATAAATTCGATCTCGGGTGAATCAGGGTAATAGAATTTCAAGGCCTGTAATGCGTACGCATGTGCTTTGGCTATGCCTCCGGCTCCTATGAATCCTGCTTTTATTTTGTTCATCTTTCAGTTATTTTAGAGAATACACAATCAATTTGTATTTTGATGTTTAACCCGAATTATTCTCAAATAATTCTGTCGCTATTGAAAAACCTGGCTTTTTGCTTCAATAAATTTCGCAAAAAGCCGGTTTTTCTAATGCGGGGTTACCTTGCTCCGCAGAAGCTTCGCGAAGGCGAGCCTGCATCCATCCCGCAAACCATCCCGCATTCAAAAACTTCACTATCCCGCTTCCTCAGCGGGATTTTTGAATAGTGCAGGTTAAAATTAAATAAACAGACTAAGCAGCAATACCATAATAAAACCTGTAATAGAAATAATGGTTTCCATGATCGTCCAGGATTTCAGCGTTTGTTTTTCATCCATTCCCATATATTTTCCCACAAGCCAGAAACCGCTATCGTTGACATGGGAGAGGATGGTGGCTCCCGAGGCGATAGAAAGTACCACCAAAGCGGTCTGCATCTGGGAAAGATCAAAGACCGGGAGGACCGGTGCCATAATGCCTGCTGCGGTTATCATGGAGACGGTGTTTGAACCCTGGGTAACGCGAACAATAACAGCCAGCAGGTATGCCAGCACAATCGGTGGCATACTTGAATTTTTCATGTTTTCAGCCACCATTTCACCGACCCCGCTGTCGATGAGTACCTGTTTAAAAACTCCGCCGGCACCGGTAACCAGGATAATCAATCCGGCCGGCCCCAGTGCCTTACCCGAAAGCCGGGAAAGTTTTGCCTTGCTGAAGCCTTTTTTATACCCCAATACATAAAGGGCAAGCAATGTAGCGATTGTAAGCGCGGTGAACGGATGGCCGATCAGTGCAAAAATCTGGTACACGTTTTCACTGATCATGATGTCATTTTTGTAGAGGATTTCCGTGACAGAATGGATGATAATCAAAACCAGAGGCAATGCTATAATGAGCACTACTGTCCTGAAAGAAGGGTATATTTCCGGTTTATCTTCAACCTTATCGGCCGTGAAATAGTCCGGTGGGCTTAGTTGGATTTTTTTGCTGATGTATTTTCCAAAAACCGGTCCCGCAATAATGGCGGTAGGAATACCGACAATAATACCAAAAATGATGATCCATCCAAGCTGGACATCCAGAATTTGTGCTACTGCAACCGGGCCTGGCGTAGGCGGTATGAATGCATGGGTCACAGCCAAACCGGCCAGCAAGGGTATTCCATACAATAAAAGCGAACGTTTTGTTTCCCGACCCAACGCATATATGATCGGGATGAGAATAACAAAACCTACATCCAGAAATACAGGTATGGCAATAATAAAACCAGTGAACACCAGTGCCCACGAGGCCTTTTCCCATCCAAATTTTTTCAGCATATAATGGGCTATGGACTCGGCTCCACCCGAAGCTTCCAAAAGCTGTCCAAAGATCGCGCCCAGTCCAACGACGGTGGCGACAAATCCCAGCGTACTGGCCATGCCTTCTTCAATGCTTTCGATAATAGAGGTGAACTCCATGCCTGTCATTAGGCCGACAATGATACTTGTGAGGAGCAAAGAAAGAAAGGCATGAATTTTTAATTTGAGCACGAGAAACAGCAGTATCAGTATTGCTGCGGCTACGCTAATTACCAGATATGTCTCACTCATAATCTATAATAATTTGTTTTATTTACCTGATTTCACATATTGTTATTCAGCTTTTAAAGGGAAGGGTACCGCACCGTTGTTGCGTGCCGAGCGATAGATCGCAGTAAAAAGTTCTACGGTTATTCTGCCTTCTTTGCCTGGTAATATGGGATCCCGGTTGTTGACAATGGCCTGGCAGAAATCTTCATCCTGCATTTGTATGTAATATTCCGCAGGATTGATGCTGTTAAAGAAGGCTTCATCCTGCTCTTTCCATTGCGTTAGCTGATCCTCTTCGCCAGGAACCGTCCAGAGATCATTAAACGGTGTCTCCTGTACGTTGGTTGATCCGGCAATAAACATGGCGCCTCCTTCTGTTTGTGCCCCTATGGTGGCGCCATTGGTACCGTTGATATGTACTTTTCCGTATATGCCCGGTTTTTGTGAGTTGCTGACCAGAATATTACCGATGGCGTTGTTTTTGAATTTCACTATGGCCAGGGCTGTGTCTTCCACCTCAATATAGGGATGGTTGAGATTTCTCCAGGTACCGTAAACTTCTTTGATTTCTCCCATAAACCACTGAAACAGGTCCAACTGATGGGGCGCCTGATTGACCAGCACGCCTCCACCTTCCTGGTCCCAGGTTCCGCGCCAGGCATCGCTCTCGTAGTATTCCTTATCCCGCCAGCCATACATGATTACATGGCCCAGGGCCGGTGAACCGATCTTGCCTTTATCAATGGCCTGTTTCATGCGTTTTACCGGTTCATAGAACCTGCGCTGGCTAACCACGCCAAGTGTTACTCCGTATTTATCCGCTGCCTCCAGCATATCGTCACAGTCTTTCAAAGATGAGGCCATGGGTTTTTCTATCAGAGAATGGACACCCAGGCGGGCCCCTTCTATGACCGGTCCCGCATGATAAGGATGGGGTGTGCAGATGACCAGCACTTCAACTCCTTCGTTTTGTATCATCTTTGTCAGGTTGTCGTAAGGCTTAACCTTATACTGCCCGGCAAAGGATTCGGCTTTTTCCATGCTCCGGCTGTAAGCTGCAGTAAATTCAGAGTGTTCGGCATTGACAAGACCTTTTGCATGCAGATGGGCTACTTTTCCACAGCCAACAATGGCAGTTTTTACTTTGCTCATAGTTCTTAATTTTACTTATTCTTCGGGTTTCAGTATTACTTTGACCATATCTTCTTCTTTGTTGTAAAGTTTATAAAACCATTGAGCTCCTTCCGAGAGGGGAGCTTCAACACTAAGTAAGGGCCGGATATCGATCTGTTTTCTGGAAAGCATATCCAGCACAGCCGGATATTCTCCGCATATGGCGCAACTGCCCTGGACCCTTATCTGACGGGTTACCACATATTGCATGGGAAATTCAGTTACCGGTGTAACGTTTCCGAGCAGCGTGACCGAACCTCCCCGCCTGGCGGAAGAAATTGCCTGTTGAAGGGTGGAGGAAATGCCCACTGCCTCAAACGCAATATCGGCACCCCGATCGCCGGTTAGTTTTAATATTTCTTCCTGCACGTTGCTTTTCTCCGGTTGGATGGTATGGGTGGCTCCTACCTGTTTGGCAATATTGAGTTTTTCCTCGGAAAGATCTATAGCAATGATCTTTCCCACTCCCCTTTCTTTTACAATCTGAATAACTGACAAACCGATCATTCCTGTACCTACAACTACAGCCGTATCGTTAAGAGCCACGGAAGTCAGTTCTACCCCATGGGCACCAACCGCTAAAGGTTCTACCATTGCAGCCTCGGTGAATGAAACTCCTTCGGGCAATTTATGCAGAATATGAGCAGGCACTTTTACATACTCGGCAAAAGCCCCATCCAGGCGGTAGTCTTCACAGGAAACTCCAAGTACTTTGCGTCCGTCGCTCAGGTTATAATATCCCCTTCGGGTATACCAATCATCAAGTTTATAAACTGTTGAGTCGAAAGTTACCGGATCGCCTTTCTTCCATCCTTTAACTTCCGAACCGCTCTCTTCGATCATTCCTGAAGCCTCATGTCCCATAATAACAGGAGGTTCCCGCCGACCCGAACTGCCATCCATTCCATGTACATCGCTGCCACAAATACCTGCTGCCTTCACCTTGATAAGTACTTCATCGGAATGGATTTCCGGTTTTGGCACATCTTTGTATGTTAGCTTGTTGTAATCTTCCAGAACAAGTGCTTTCATAATTTTTTAGCATAAAAATAGGAAATTCTTATCCAAACAAAAAAAACAATTTTACCTGGATATTAGTCATAGTTTTGTATTTGATTCATAGGGTATTATATTTGCATTCTCAAAATCCTTTATATTAATTCATTAAAGTCAATGCCCTTAAGTCAGTGAAAATTTCTTATTTTTAAACGAAATTATAAAATTCATTTCTCAATAACTGTAAAATGTATATAAGCTCTGTAAATCACAAAACTTATCTTTCTCGTGAGGATATACAGAAGATAACGGAACTGGCAAAATATCTTCTTGATCGCATTACGCCCCCTCAACTGGGTTTGTATAAGGAGATGAGTGAAGAAGAACTTTGGTTTAACCTGATATTGAAGATATGCACTGTAGGTGGAGCAGATATGCTATATGAGCTGGAAAAAGACGAAATAAGGTTACGGGAATTTAGTGAGCGTCTTAGTTTAAGTGTTTTATTGACAAAAAAGGAGCTTCGCAGGGAATACATTGCAGGTATTCTGAAGGAATATAAGGCCACCCGTTTTTATAACAAACAAGCGGAGAAGATTCATGCTTTGCTGTCTCATCCCAGTGTAATCTATAATGGTCATTTTGTATTGCTGGATGATATTGATCACAATAAATTGGGCTATAAAGAAATTCGCAACCTCCTTATCAAACGCAATTCCTATTTTAAGCTGAAAAGTGCTTCCGAATATATGATTGAGGTGGGGATGTCCATTGATGTGATAGGTTTGAACACAGGAATAACTGATGTGCTCAGAGAGAATTTTGGCCTGGAGGTTGATCGGCACAAACTCCAGGATACGAAGTATATTTATGAATCGGTGGAAGACGGCCTTCGCCGGGGTTGTGAGCAAATCGGCATTCCCTTGGCCTACCTGGACAGAATGATATACCATTTCAGTCAAAAAGATGCCATATCGTTTATTTTGGAGGATCTTTAGCTGATCTTGGATTCTTTTTAAGAAAAAGTATCAATCCTGGTCACCCCTTCAATGATTGAATGATTGAATGATTGAATGCGAAGCAGTGCTTAGGGCTAATGAGCAGACCATTTACATTCGGTATTTGTATCTGGGGAATGGTTAAATTGTGAAATGGTTACATTGTTGGA
>JAGXLC010000057.1 GCA_018334875.1 Bacteroidales bacterium
TTGTCTCTTCTTCAGACATGGCCAATACTGTGCGAATAATATCCTTGCTTCTTTCATCGGAAGTATAAAGAAAACGGGCTATCACCCTGCCGGAATCAGGAAGAAACTTTGTATCCTTCCTTGTAACTTTAACCTGCATATTTAAAAATTTACGATGTGGTAAATATACTTTATATTTTTCCAAACATGAATTTAGAACCTTACAAATCAGATTATTTTTTAGATCATACCAGAAGAAAATGTTTGGTTGAAATCGCATCACCAATGGATGAGTTAAAGCAAATATTTTGGCTGGTGGTGGTATGGCATCGAAGTCAAAGGCTTGATGAGCCAAAGCAGGACTCTGCCAGCAATGCAGAAGCAGTTGGGTCTGATGAACTGGCTGGAGCTGCAGGTATTGTATATCGGGGCAACCTGCCTGTTCCGGGCTTCCTTCATTTTGAACAGATACCGGGAGCACAAAGACATCCCCAGAGATTGGGGCTTACGCAACACGTATTTTAAATCCGCTTTGTACAAGGTATGAATTCTAATGTAACCCGCATGCAATAACTTATACAACAAGGAAATGATTGTAACATGCAGGTTCCACAATGACTTGAAGGAAATGCATATTTTGCAAAAAAATAGAATGCTGAAAATCAATTTTTTTAATTAAATTATAACCTAGTGTTGTATTACCCCGCCATGGGACCCGCATGTTTATTCATGCCCTTGTTGCGAAGATTCGTGCATGCAGATTTCATCTGTAAAGAAAAACAAGAAATTTATCTGGAGGAATAAGATCTGATCCTTCTATTTTATACAGATAGCTTTTGATAAATCATCTAATTGAATTACTTTTATTCCCGGTAGTAATTCATTCATCCACCAAGGATTGAGTGGTTTCACTCTTTATATTTTTTTATCCAAAACGTTGCCCACCATGAAGATCACCAGAAAAAAGTTCCTCCAGCAGTCACTGCTTACAGCGCTTGGCATCGGGATCATTCCAAAGGCCTTCAGCCTGGCTTCAAATAAACTCACCTTACCTGGCACACGCGAACTGGGGAAAACAGGAGTTAAAGTCACACCATTAGGAATGGGTGCTTCGCGAACCCAGGAGCCAGCTGTACTCCGCGCTGCGCTCGACCGGGGCATCACCTTCCTGGATACCGGCCGCTCCTATGCCCACGGCCAGAATGAGGTGATGATCGGAAAGACGCTCAAGGGAATCCGCTCCCGGTATGTGATCCAATCCAAGATGAAAGTAAGCGTGGACAATGGATCCGACAGGCAGGAGATAAGAAGACAGATGGAAAACTCCCTTCAGGAGAGTCTGAAAGCCCTTCAAACCGACTACATCGATGTGATGTTGCTGCACGGGGTCCGCCAGGAAGAGATCATCCGCAATGAAACGATCCGCAAGGTTTTTTCGGAGATGAAACAGCGGGGTGCCATCCGGGCCTGCGGCTTTTCCTCTCATATCAATCATGTGGAAGTTTTAAGAGAAGCCAACAAAGACCATTTCTTTGACGTGGCCATGGTCCCTTTCAATCCGGCAGGAGCCTTTCAGCATTCCCAAAGCGATTGGAGCACCTCCTGGAATCAACCTGCATTGGTAGAGTTGATGCAGAAAGCCCATCGAAACGGTATGGGCATCGTGGCCATGAAAACCTGCTCCGGCGGACCTTATGCCCTTCTAAAAGGTGATCAGGCCAGCTACTCAGGAGCCGTACGCTGGGTACTTGAACATGATTTCGTCGACACCTCCGCCGTGGCCATGGCCAGCTTCAGGGAGATCAACGAGCATACAAAAGAACGCCCATAACAGTGAACTACTCCAGGGCATTGTTCGCCTGATGCTGCTCCCCTGTAAAAACCAGTGAGAAGGTTTAACCATAGGGCCCCCGCCGCCTTTTCTCGTCACTCAGGGTCAGTACCACCATAACAGGCAGGTAAACAGCCCCGCCGATCAAAAGGGCATCCTGATATTGCTTGCGCTGGCCCCTGATAAAAAAATAACCGGCTACTGCCGTAGTGGCCACCCCGGTGCCTACCCCGATCCAAATCTTGGCCTGGCGGGACAACCGAAGCTTAAGGCCGGCCTGCCTATCAGCCGGCAGGGCCTGGTCCATCTCCAGATTTACCAATTCAGCCCTGAACTGTTGATAGGTGGCAGGCGGTTCATCAGCTAAAGAAAATAATGCGAACAGAGTAAGCAGTGGCAAAAAAATCCATCTTTTCATGGAGGTCCGGTTTTGGTATCGATTCATTAGACATAAAAACAGATACTTTACATAACGACCCAACTGTACTTTTTAGCATCTAACAAAATAAAAGAATCAATCCATCGGAACAAACACCACCAAAAATTTCATCTATCAGGCGCTTTACACCCGCCATCATGGACGTACGCTCCCTTCACCTGCCGGTCAGGGAAGGGGCTTAACCTTCTTCTCTTAATTGCCGGCGCAACTGAAGGGTCCGTTCTATCTTCCCCTGGAGGGATTGCATCTGCGCCAGCGAAATCGTCTGCTGAGCATCTGAGATGGCCCTGGGGGGATGTTCATGGATCTCGATCAAGATCCCGTCGGCCCCGCTCATGATGCTGGCCAGGGCCATAGGTTCCACCAGATCACGTATACCCGTGCCATGAGACGGATCCACCATCACCGGCAGGTGGGTCTTCTCCTTGAGCAGAGGCACCGCGTTCAGGTCCAGGGTATTGCGGTAGGATTTCTCAAAAGTCCGTATCCCCCGCTCACAAAGAATAATGCGTTCATTACCCCCTGAAAAGATATATTCAGCCGAATAAAGAAGCTCATCCAGCGTCCCCGAGAGCCCCCGTTTCAGAAGGACGGGTTTATCGATTTTCCCCAGGGCATCCAGCAAATTATAATTCTGCGAGTTGCGCGCGCCTACCTGAAAAACATCGACATAGGGGTACATCGAATCAATCATCTCTTCCTGCATGATCTCTGTAACAACTTGAATCCCCTTGTCATGGCATATACTGGAAAAATACTTCAGGCCTTCAATGCCCGCACCCCGGTAGGAATACGGTGAACTGCGCGGCTTAAATACACCTCCCCGCATAAGCCCTATCCCTGTGTACTGAAGAAAATCGCTGATCTGTTCCACCTGCTGCTCACTTTCCACCGAACAAGGTCCTGCTGCCACGCTGAAGTTGTCGCCCCCGATCACGGTATGCTCATCCAAAACAATGCGAGTAGACTCCGTCTTCCATTTAGCCGATACCAGATGGTGATCATCATGTACCGCATGCACGTCTTCTACCCCCTTCAGGTTGCCAATGGAGCGAATGTCAATGTCTTTCTTCCCCAACGCAATAATATAATCCCCCAACTGGGTGTGAACCCTTTTCACATTGAAGCGATGATCTTTCAAAAGGTTGTCCAGATAATCCTTTTCTTCCTCATGAATGTTTTTATTTAGCTGAATAATCATACCGGCCATATTTTATTTCTTTCATGAATGATCGTATGTTTTCCTCAAGCGGCCCCTCTTTTTCCAGTGCCCGGATAAAAGCCGAACCAATAATCCCGCCGTTGGCATGGGCACATACCTGCCGAAACTTCTGGTGGTTGTCAATACCAAACCCCATCAGCACAGGCAACCCAGAGTCAATAGCCCGGATGCGGTTCAGGTATTCCATATGGGCTTGTACATCAATCTGATCGCCCGTGGTGGCAGAGGATGAAACCATATAAACAAAGCCTTGCGAGGCCGGCAAAATGCTCTTTAGCCGGTTGTCAGACGTGGTAGGGCTAACCAGAAATATATTGTAAAGGCCATACTCGGCGAACAAATCCGCATATTCCTTTTCATATACTTCAAGGGGCATATCGGGAAGAATGACCCCATCAATACCTGCTTCGTTACAATGCTGACAAAACTTCTCCATCCCGAAACGGAACACGGGATTCAGATAACCCATCAATACCAGGGGTATAGAAACCGTTTTTCTGATATCCGATAGTTGCTGAAAGAGAACCCGAATGCTCATGCCGTTTTTCAGGGCCACACCACTGCTTTTCTGAATGACGGGGCCATCGGCCATGGGATCCGAAAAGGGCATACCTATCTCAATCAGATCCGCTCCGTGCTTTTCCAGTCCCTCGAGGATGGGAACCGTATCGTTCAGGTGGGGGTATCCTGCCGTAAAATAAACGGAAAGCAGGTCATTGGGCTTATTTTTCAAATATTCGTCCAGTCTGTTCATGGTTTGAGTCGTTTTTGATAGGTGTCCAAATCTTTATCCCCTCTTCCTGAGAGGTTCATTACAGTGACATCGTGTGGCGACATGGAAAGTTCCCCGAGAGCCGCCAGGGCATGTGCCGATTCCAGGGCCGGTATAATGCCTTCCAGGCGCATGCAAAGCCTGGCCGCTTCTAATGCCTGTTGATCACTGGCCGACAGAAACTCTACCCGGCCGATATCCCGCAGATGAGCATGCACAGGTCCGATCCCCGGATAGTCCAGACCGGCAGAAATGGAGTAGGGTTCGGTAACCTGGCCATCGTCGTCTTGCATGACCAGGGTATGGCTGCCATGGAGTATTCCCGCTTTGCCTCTCTGCATGGTGGCAGCAGTCATTCCACTGTTGATCCCCATGCCGGAGGCTTCCACCGCAATGAGCCTTACCTTCTGCTGTTCCAAATAATCATAAAAGATGCCTGCCGCATTGCTTCCTCCTCCCACACAAGCCACGATGTTATTGGGATTTGCATTCCCTGTCCGCTCTTCCAGCTGCTTACACAGTTCGTGACTGATGACCCCCTGCAAACGGGTTACCAGGTCGGGATAAGGATGGGGACCCACAATAGAGCCAATAATATAATGCGTCGTGCCAGGGTTCTTGATCCAATCCCGAATCGCCTCGTTGGTGGCATCTTTTAAGGTTTTATTGCCTGAGGTGACGGGGACCACTTTGGCGCCCAGCAGCTGCATCTGAGCTACATTCCTGGCTTGTCGTGCCATGTCGGTCTCACCCATGTAAACCACGCATTCCAATCCTTTTAATGCACACACCGTAGCCGTTGCCACACCATGTTGGCCGGCTCCCGTTTCAGCAATGATGCGCTTCTTATTTAATCGCTCGGCCAGCAAAACCTGGCCAACTGTATTGTTGATCTTATGGGCTCCGGTATGGTTCAGATCTTCCCGCTTGAGATAGATATGAGTCGAATAATGCTGCGACAATCTGCTGGCATAGTAAAGGGGGGAAGGCCTCCCTACAAAATCCCTCATCAGGGTATGCAGCTCATCGCGATATCCCGGGTCCTCCATTATTTCCAGGTACCGGTTGCGCAACTCCTCTAAATTCGGGTACAGCATCTCGGGAACATAGGCTCCCCCATATCTGCCGTAATAGCCTTGAGGATCTACCTTATATGTCTCTGTCGGCATGTAAATATTCATTTAAATGGTTTGTAAATCGCTTAATTTTACGAACATCCTTTAATCCTGGCCTTTGCTCAAACCGGCTGTTCACGTCCACTCCCCTCAGGGCAGGATGCCGGATCTGAGCAATGGACTCCGCATCCTGCCCGTCTATACCTCCACTCAGAAAAAAAGGCACGGACATTTGATACTTCTCCAACAATTCCCAGTTAAACTGCACGCCATTGCCTCCGGGTTGTTCCCCCCGGGTATCGAAAAGAAAATAATCACATACCAGTGCATAGTCCTCCAGTACATGAAAGTCAAAGGATTCGCTCAGTTGAAATGTCTTGATGATCTCTACCCCCAGGCTCCCCAGTGAGGCGCAAAAGTCAGCAGACTCATTGCCATGCAGCTGCAGGGCGTCCAGCCCGTATTTGCTGGAAATCAACTCTGCCGTGGAAAGAGAAGCATCCACAATCACACCGGTTTTTTTGAAGCTTCCTCTGATGCGTTGAAGAAAACTAACATTCAACATCTCCCCGGCATAACGGGGAGAAGGTTCATAAAAAATAAACCCCAGGTAATCGGGCAATACGGCTTCCAGCAAAAGGCGGATATTTTTTTCATCTCTCAATCCGCAAACCTTGATTTTCATAGCTTGATGGGTTTTGCTTATGATCCAATGATTTTAATTGTCTGATAAAATTTGCGCACGCTTTCCCGGGACGCAGATGCTTCATGAAGGCCTCGCCTATCAGCAGCCCATCGAAACCTCCCATTAGCAATTGATAGGCTGTTTGAGGATGATGGATGCCACTTTCAGCTATTTTCATAAAATGATCCGGCACCCGGTGGGCCAGTTGAAGGGAATGATCGGTATGCACGTCGAAGGTCTTAAGATTCCGGTTGTTGATGCCAACCAGGTCCACCTTGGAATGGATTTTTTTCAAATCGGATTCATCATGGATCTCAAGGAGCACCTCCAGTCCCATTTCGCGGGCAAAACCCGCCAGTTCACTTATCCGACGCCTGGACAACAGGGCAGCTATCAGCAGGATGGCATCCGCCCCATAGGCTTTGGCTTCAAGGAGCTGATAATCCTCAACAATGAAGTCTTTTTGCAAGATGGGACAGTAATTTTCTCTGCGTGCTGTCTTTAGGTTTTCCAGTGATCCTCCAAAATACTTGTGATCGGTGAGTATTGACAAGGCCGAGGCCCCCGCCTGCATATATCCCAGTGTTACCTGGGCCACCCCGGCGTATTCATTGATCAGTCCTTTGGAAGGAGAACGGGTTTTATATTCAGCGATGATACCCGACTTTTCTTCATTGCGAATATAGTCTTTCAGGGATACAGGTTGGGTTGGGAAATAGATGCTACGCTCCAGCAATTTGGGAGGATAAAGGGAACGTCGTTCCTCTACTTCCCGGACTTTATGGGCATAGATCTCATTCAGGATGTTGTCGAATGTTTTCATGATTGCATCTTCATTAACTGTGTAAATGTTTCCAGTGCTTTGCCGTTCGTTAACGAGTCACGGGCTACCTCCACAGACTCTTCCATGCTTTTTTCGGGATGATACACCTGAATGGCCAGGGCTGTATTGGCAACCACCACATCATTCTGAGCTGGAGTGCCCCTGCCTTCCAGTATGTCTTTGAACAAAGCGGCCGAAGCCGGGATATCTTTCCCGCCCTCGATCTCTTGCGGTGCATAACGGTTCAGCCCGAGCTGTTCGGGATAAAGGATCCGGCTGCCGGCGGAAGATTCGAGCCGGGCCGGGCCGGTCAGAGAAAGCTCATCATAGCCATCCAGGCTGTGGACGATGGTATAGTTCACCCCTACATCCTGGTATAGATAATTGTAAAGGCGGCATATCTCCGGGCTGAAGACCCCTACCAGCTGGTTGGCCGGCCGGGTTGGATTGACCAGTGGCCCCAGCATGTTAAAAAAAGTTTTTACTCCAAGGTCTTTTCTCACCGGCGCTACATTCTTCATCGCCGGATGGAAAACAGGGGCATGCAGAAAGCATATATTGGCCTGATCCAACTCCCTCCTGAGTTTATCGGAATCACCCGAAAAGCGGTATCCGAAATATTCAAGCACATTGGAGGAACCACAGGAAGAGGATACGCTGTAATTCCCATGCTTCGATACTTTCAGTCCGGCACCTGCCGCCACGAAAGAAGCCAGAGTGGATATGTTAAAGGTATTCTTCCCATCCCCACCCGTACCGCACAGATCAATGGTGTTGAACTCACTCAGATCAGGAGAGATGCACAGTTGCAACATCGCCTCACGGAATCCGTTCAACTCATCAACCGTGATGTTCCTCATCCGGTATACGGTCAGGAAAGAAGCCATCTGGGAGTGATTGTACATGCCACCTGCCAGCTCTACCAGAATGGTATAGGCCTCTTCCTTGGTTAAATGTCTGTGCGCATATAATGTTTCCAGGGTTGTTTTCATTGTTACCGTTTTAAGATTCAACAAAAAAGATATCCCTTCCGAAGTGGATCGATCTCAAAGTGCTCATCGTCTTTACCCGGGATATGGATAGCTGGCTGCTGGCATCCCAGCCAGTTGGAGATCATGCGGGCACCATGAGGGGTCATCACCGATTCCGGATGGAATTGAACCCCTTTTACCCGGTATCGCTTATGGCGCAATGCCATGGGAATGCCCGTTTCATCAACGGCTGTGACCTCCAGCTCTTCCGGGAGCTGCGCAGGGTCAAGGGCCCAGGAATGATATCTTCCCGCCGCCCATTCCCCGGGCAGGCCCCTAAAAAGTTCGTCTTCATGAACCACCCGGATGGTTGAGGATATACCATGATAAACCCTTTCCAGGTTGTAAAGCTTCCCATGAAAAACCTCAGCAATGCCCTGCATGCCCAAACACACGCCCAGGATGCTTTTAGAGGGAGCCAGCTCGCGGACCAGCTCTTTCATCGTGCCTGCCTCATCGGGAATACCCGGACCGGGAGAAAGAATAATCCGGTCGTATTCACGGGCTTTAGAGAGAGAAAGTTCATCATTGCGGGCTACATCTACCTTGTATGGCGATACGCTTTCAACCAGATGTACCAGGTTGTAGGTAAATGAATCGTAGTTGTCCAGAACAAGTATCTTCATAGTATTAAAATTTACATGTTAATGACCTGGGCTTGCTCAATGGCATCTCTCAATGCCTGCAGTTTATTATCCACTTCTGCCAGTTCGTTCTCTTCGTCGGATTGATTGGTGATACCGGCTCCGGCCTGATAATGCAGCATATTGCCCCTGCTTAAAAAGGAACGGATGGTGATGGCATGGTTGATGCTGCCGTCAATGCCTATATGGCCGATACAGCCTCCGTAGAAATTACGTTTTTCCGGTTCATACTGGTCAATCAGCTCCATGGCCCTGATCTTGGGTGCACCGCTTAATGTTCCCGCCGGAAAGGTATCGGCCAGTACCTGTACCCCATCCTTTGCATCATTCATCTTACCGCTTACTGTCGAGACAATATGCAATACATGGGAATAAAACTGTATTTCTTTATTCTTAATCACCTGCACCTCCGAGGTGGATTTGCTCAGGTCATTGCGGGCCAGGTCCACCAACATGACATGTTCAGAATTTTCCTTCTCATCCTCAATCAATTGTGCGGCCAGCTTTTTGTCCTCCTGATCATTGCCGGTACGGCGAAAGGTGCCGGCAATAGGATTGATTATAGCCTGCCTGCCCTGCGTTTTAATCTGCATCTCAGGGGATGATCCCATGATCCGGTAATCACCGAACTCAAAATAAAACAGATAGGGTGAGGGATTGATTGAACGAAGCGCCCGGTACACATTGAATTCATCGCCTTTGAAGCCCCGGGTAAACCGGCGGGATAAAACAAGCTGAAACACATCGCCCCGCTGACAATGTTCTTTAGCCCGGGAAACAAGACCTTTGTAATCCCCATCCTCCATGTTGGCCTCCTCATGCCCCGGGGTATGAAAAGGGTAATTTACGATGGGCCGGTTTTTGATCTGAAAAAGCACTTGCTCCAGTTGGCTCTCCTGACCGTGGAATAAATTTTCCGTAATCGTTAGTTGATCATTGAAATGATTGATGGAAATGACAAACCGGTATAAATGATAGCGTACGGCAGGAATCATTTCTCCCGGTTTCTGCTTACTCTCCGGCAATTTCTCGAAGAAACGCACCGATTCGAAGTTCATATACCCGAAGAAACCGTTGGGGTGTCCATCGTTTTCTATAAATTCAAATGAATCCATAAATTTTCTTAAGGATTGATGGATCGCTTCAGAGCTGTTTAATGGCCGGACTTGCCCCTGCTCCCCATCATACCGGGTAAGGATTTGTTCTTCATCAGCCATGAAATCGGCAATAGGCTCCAAACCAATATAGGAGAAGCAGTTCTCCAGGTGATGAAAGTCGGAGCTCTCCAACAGAACGGACCCTGAATACAGGTCTCTAAGCTTCAGATAGATGCTTACCGGGGTGGTGCTGTCGGCCAGCAAGGTTTGATGTTTGGTAACGACTTTTCTCTTCATTTTCGAGGGATTTTAAAATTAAAAAACCCACCCGGGAATTGCCGGATGGGTTTATAATCAATAACAGGCAGCCTTCCTCACGGGTATTGCGTAAGCGATTCAGGCCACCACCATTTTTCTAATATGTTGTTCGCTCGTTTCATTCTATATTGAGTTATATCAAAAAAAGGCCCACCGGGAGTCGGTGGGCCTTTTTTTTATTTTATCAGGCATAGCACGCTTCTCTCACGGTTTTCGTGGGATGTTGCGGTGCCACCACCAGCTATTGATATTAAACATATTGGTCTTCATAAATCGCTTTTCACTCTGTCGGCAAATATAGAAAAAAAAATGATAAAACTGCAAGCCCCTCCCAAAAACTTTTTTGCCGAAATCGTATAAAATATTATATGAAACCACTTTATACAACAGGATAATCTGTTTGAAAAAAGTAGGAACCCCTGAACTTTTTCCTCAAAAATATGTACCAATACATAAAAATATACCAATACATAGAAATGTTCCAATAGAGAAATGAACCAATAGAGATTAAACTTTTGCGACAACCTGCCCAGGAATCATCATGTAAAACGCTGAACTATGAAAATCATCCGGATAACAGGCAACCTCAGATCATTCTTTGCATTATTAGCCCTCACAAGCATTTTTCTGCTGGGTTCTTCTCTCCATATGTATGGCCAGTCGGGAACGATCGTGGTGGGCAACAAAAGCGGCAACACCGTCTCATTTATTGACCGTTCCACAGGCAAAACCATAACAACTCTGCCCACGGGCGTGCAGCCACATGAAGTAGAAGTTTCCGGCGGGGGACGTTGGGCAGTTGTAGCCAATTATGGCGACCGGGAAAATCCCGGCAATACACTATCCGTTTATAATGTGAAGCAGGCTAGCCAGGCACGAACCATCGAGCTCGGCAAAAACACCCGGCCTCACGGATTAGACTGGATACCAGGCACTTCAAAGATCCTGGTTACCACCGAAGGCAGTAAAAAATTGCTTGTGGTGGATGTGAAGGAGGGAGAAATATTAAAGGCCCTTGATACCCGCAGGGAAATATCGCATATGGTAGCTGTAACGCCCGATGGCCAGCGTGCTTTTGTATCCAGCATCCGCAGCGGTGATGTAACAGTATTCAGTTTACCCCGTGGTGAACGGCTTGCTCAGCTTTACAGCGGAAAGGGCGCAGAAGGCCTTGCCGTCTCACCCGACGGCAAGGAAGTCTGGGTAACCAACCGGGCCGACAATACCCTTGCTGTATTTGACGCAAAAAGCCTGGAACGCATCGAAACACTCTCCTGTGGAGACTTTCCCATCAGGGCCAAATTCTCTCCCAATGGAAGGTATTTCGTGGTCAGCAATGCACAATCCGGAGATGTAGCCATCTTCCATGCCAACAACAAAAAACTCATCAAAAAAATACAGATGCGCCCACCGGTACCGGAAGATAAAGACCCTCAACGCTACTTCTCCGAGTTCGAAGGCACTTCTGTTCCCATAGGCGTAGTTGTGCCAGATAACCGAACTGCCTATATCTCTAATACCCGCTCCGATGTGGTAACGGTGATCGATCTCGGGAAGCTCACGATCCGCGGGCATTATGAGGCTGGCAAAGAACCAGATGGAATCAACTTCTCACCCCTCCTTCCGGAATAGTATCCAGGCCAGGCCATTACCAGCCATGAGTCTGCATTGAAACCCTTGCGCAACTCCTTCCTTACGTTTTTTCGAAGGAAAATTACTATCTTTCGTGGTGTAAAACCAAAATGATTCGCCATGAAGCCATATGTATCCATTGTAGTCACTGTCGTGTTAAGCCTTAGTTTTTTTAGGGGACTATCCCAGGAATATAATGACTCGCCGGAAATCAGAGGCATGAAAAGCATCTCAAGCCATGAATTGCTGGGTTATGTCAAGGAGATGGCATCTGAAAAGTACGGGGGACGGTTAACCGGTACACCAGGCTACGATTCATCCGCCCAGTGGCTGATACGTCATTTAAAAGGGTGGGGCGTGGAGGGAAAAGCGCCATCGGGAGGCTACCTCCAGCATTTCGATATTCCCTACACCCGGGTTTTCCCAGGTTGCAGGGTGACGCTTCATCTTCCCCAAAACGGTGGCGAAATTCTCAAGCATTATGATTATGTGAGCGAGTTCATTCCCGGCGCCACTTCTGATTCCGGTACGGTACAAGCCGAGGTGGTTTATGCCGGATACGGCATTACAGCCCCCGAATTGGGATATGATGACTATCAGGGGATCGATGTGGAGGGAAAGATCCTGCTGATGGAGCGGGAAGTGCCCCTCAATCCCAAAGATGACACCACCCTGTTTAAGAAGTGGGAGCCCTATTCCCACCATTCCTATAAGCTGAAGAATGCCGTCCGGCACGGAGCCGCAGGCATGCTGTATAATTACGGCCCCATCGTAAATCCCAACAATGCATTTGAACCGGGGTTCATCTATTCCCATGTGGGAGACACAGTGGTGCAGGATATTTTTGCCGGCACGGGTCGTTCTCACCAGCAAGTAACCGATTCCATCAGGGACAATCTGCAGCCCGTTTCTTTTCCTACTGGCAAGACATTCACCATCACCAACAACACACAGCACTTCCCCAACGGCAGGGGCAGCAATGTGATCGGTTATATGGAGGGGAGTGATCCCCGGTTGAAAGATGAGGTGATCATCATAGGTGCCCACCTCGACCACCTGGGCAGATGCTGGGAGCTCATTCCAGGAGCCAACGACAACGCCTCGGGAGTGGCCGTGATGATGGCCGTTGCCAGGGCGCTTTCCGAATATAACATCCAAATGAAAAGATCGGTCATGTTTTTGTCTTTCGGTGCAGAAGAGCAGGGGATTGTCGGTTCCAGGGTTTATCTGCAGAATCCTTCCTTTCCCCTGGAAAAGACATGGGCATTGCTTAATCTCGATGGTGTGGGTGTAGGCAACAAGATCGGTGTAACCGCCGGCAAAAATTTTCCCCGGCGATACACCTTTTTCAGGGATGTCAATGAACAATACATCCACCGGCACCTGAATCCTTCCTCCTTTCTTAACATCACCCGCCCCCGCCTGGATGCCGCCCGTTTCATGAAGGCCGGTGTGCCCATACTGAGCTTTTATGCCTACGGGGCTCCCTCAATATATCACCAACCGGGCGATGATGTGGACAGGATCACCCCTGAGATCATGGAAGAGATGGCCCGGATGCTCTTTATGTCTGTGATCCGGATGGCCAATCATTAAGAAGCGACCAAACCAATAACCATTCAAACGATGGCTTTCGGCTTATGCCGGAGGCCATTTCTCATTTTTCCTGTTTTTTTTTTATTATTGCAAATTATTTGCAAATTCTTCAACCGGTAAATAATTCAATACTCCATGAGCAAGTATACCCTTCACTATTCCAGGTCCCAACTTTCCATTCTTGTTATTCTGCGTCTTCTAATGGGATGGTATTGCCTCTATGAAGGCATTGCCAAGCTGATAAATCCCGGCTGGTCCTCGGCCCCTTACCTGCTGGATTCCGGTGGATGGTTTGCAGGAGTATTTCAGTCCATACCCAATCATCCCGACTTGCTGCTTATCATTGACCAGCTTAATATCTGGGGTTTGATTGCCATTGGTGCCGGGCTGATTGTGGGATTTATGACCCGCACGGCCACCATCGCAGGTATCGCTCTGCTGAGCTTCTACTATCTTTCTCATCCGCCTTTAATAGGAGCCGATTATGCCATGCCCACCGAGGGCAATTACCTGTGGGTCAATAAAACCCTGATAGAAATCTTCGCCCTTGCTATACTGCTTGTTTTCCCCACCGGCAAACGCCTGGGACTGGACCGGCTTATATGGAAAAAAAATTATTGAACCGCGCAGCATCCATTAAATCCCCCTCAACATGTCAAAGAAAAATTCTAACAAACCATCCGGGCACACAGGCCAATCAACTAATAAACAAGAGCAGGCAGGTAAAAAAGGCCTCTCCCGGCGTGATGTCCTGAAATCCCTGGCAACCCTTCCCGTGCTGGGTGCACTGGCATATGGTGTCTTCCGCAAACAGAGATACAAAAATTTTCTCAGGCAAAATATTTTGCAGGAAACAAGCATGTCCCGGAACACACCTTCCCCTGTATACTTTGGAAAGGCCACCGGTGAAAGGCTTCGACTGGGCATCATAGGGTATGGTGGCAGGGGGGAGCATCTGGTCCGGGCATTGGGCTTTCCCCACCCGGATGTGATCGATACCTGGAAACAGGCTGCCATGAAGGACTCAAAGGACAAGCGCTATGAACAATACATGAGCCAACCCGACCTGAATGTGGCCATCAATGGCATCTGTGATATTTTTGATGTTCACGCCGAGCGGGCACTTAAGGCGGGAGCCAACCAGGGAAGAGAAGGCAGCAATGGATCCCTGGGGCAAGCACCCAAAAGATACCGGCGTTATAAAGATCTGATGTCTGCCAACGACATCGATGCCGTGGTCATTGCCACACCCGATCACTGGCATGCCCGCATGATTATGGATGCCGCCCGGGCCGGCAAGCATGTATATGTTGAAAAAGCCATGACCCGCACCGTGCAGGAAGCCTTTGAGGTCAGAGAAACCGTGCACCAAAGCAACATCATCTTCCAGCTGGGCCACCAGAACCGGCAGACCGAAAGTTACCTCAAGGCGGAGGAAGCCATCCGCAAAAAACTGCTGGGCAACATCAACCTCATTGAGGTGACCACCAACCGCAATTCTCCGACTGGCGCCTGGGTATACCCGATCCATCCCAGGGCCGGCAGACAAACCATCGATTGGCAGCAATTTACTGAACCCACAAGCAACCACCCCTTCAGCAAAGAGCGTTTCTTCCGTTGGCGGTGTTGGTGGGACTATGGCACCGGCCTGTCCGGCGACCTGCTGACCCATGAGTACGATGCCCTCAACCAGATCATGCACCTGGGTATCCCCCGATCGGCCATGGCTTCCGGAGGTATCTACCACTACAAGGACGGACGCACCGTTCCCGATACCCTTCAGGTAGCCTATGAATACCCCGAAAGAGATCTAACCCTGCTCTACAGCGCTACCCTGGCCAGCCGGAAAGACCGGGGCAAAGTGATCATGGGCCACGATGGTTATATGGAGCTGGGAAATACCCTCCAAATATATGCCGACCCCCGGTCCACCCGGTACAAAGAAAAAATAGAAAAGGGCATCATCGATCCTTCCCTTCCGATCTATTCCTATGTACCGGGTAAGAAAGGGGTAGATGCGGTAACCTCTGCCACCGAAAAATACTTCGCCGGCCGGGGACTGCTCTATACCTACCGCGGTGGCAAAAGAGTCGATACCACCCACTTGCACCTGGCCGAGTGGATCCATGGCATCCGGACCGGCAAGCAACCCAGCTGCAACATCAACCGGGGTTTTGAAGAGGCCATCACAGCTCATATGTCTACCCTATCCTATAAAGAAAACCGCAAGGTATACTGGGATGCAACAAACCAGCAAATTGTTTGATGCATCTGTAGCAGGTCATCTATAAACCGCGAAATAAGCAATTTTTTGCCGGTATTGCATTTTTTTATATATTAGCCAAAATCCTGATACCCAAATTAGATTTAAGCCGGCCCGGTTCAAATTGAACATTGACCATCCATGCGACCCAAACGATTCCTGAAACACCGGAATATTTCTAGCCATAGATCTCCCCTTTCTTTCCAGCTCTTCCTGCTGCTGGGAACCATTCTGGTAGTTTTAATCATCGGCATCATATCTTCTCAAAAGACAGGGCAACGCATGCTATCCCGGTACGCACCACTGATCGATGCCACCATGACTATCAAACACGAAGCCACCCTCACCCATTTGTGGATGGAAGAAGCTATAGCTTCCGGTAACAAAAACATGATCGATTCGGTGTATGCCAGCCTGGACCGCTCCAGTCAATATACCCGGACCATGCTTGAGGGAAACCAAACAGACAAAGGACAACTCCTTACCGTTCAGGACACCTCCATCCGCTCGAGGCTGAAGAAGTTGCTGAAAAGACAACAACGATTCAGGGAACTGGCAGAAATGAGGGCTGCTGCACTGCGCAACTCCACCCACTCCTTCCTGCTGCATGAAAAATTTAACCGTACCTACCACCAGGTAGAACATCAAGCCAATCAGGCAAAGCAGGCAATTCAGAAAATAATGAACAGCCAGCTCCACCGTTTCCGAACTTTACAATCTTCAATATTAGGAGCCATACTGCTTATAACCATCATCACCGGCTGGCTCCTATACCGATACATCAGGGAGAGGAAACAAAACCTCCAAACCATCACCGAAAGTGAGGAAAGATACCGCAAATTTTTCCTCACATCCCGGGATGCGGTTTTCATCACTTCTCCCCAGGGTGAATGGCTGGATATGAACGATGCCACCGTTGAGCTATTGGGATATCCCGATAAAGAGAGCCTGAAGAAAACCCCCGTCACCCGGATCTACCGGAGACCCGAAGACAGAAAAAAACACCTGGATCAGATCCTGTCCAGCGGCTTTACAAAAGAATACCCCGTAGACCTGGTCAACAAAGACCAGCAAATCATTCACGCCCTGATCACATCTATCCCGGTTTACGACGATCAGGGCCAGGTCAAAGCCTTTCAGGGTACCATCTACGACCGTACCTATGTCAAACAGACAGAAGAAGCCTTGCGCCGGGAACGCAACAAGCTACAACAAATAACTGAAACCAGCCCGGTAAGCATCGCCCTGATGGATACCGAAGGAAACATCGTATATGCCAATAAGAGAGCCGAACAGGTGCTGGATCTGACCAAAAAAAAGCAGGATCAAACCCATTACGATAACCCCCGATGGGAAATCACCGATCTCGATGGCAATCTCTTTCCCAGGGAACAACTCCCGCGTGAAAGGGTGAAAAAAACAGGGAGCCCCGTCTATGGAATAGAATGTGCCCTTTACAAAGACAGCACTCAGACAAAATTGCTGCAAATCAATGCAGCTCCCCTATTCGACGCTTCCAACCAACTATCCGGCATCATAACCACCATGGAGGACATCACACTCAGAAAAAATAACGAAAAACGCATTGATCATCTCAACACGGTTCTGGATGCCATTAGAAAAATCAATCAACTGATTATTAAAGAAAGAGACAGGGCTGTCCTTATCCAGGAGGTTTGTGAAATTCTTACCAGCACCAGAAACTTCACCAATTCCTGGGTGGCATTGCTGGATGAAGAAAACCATGTTCATATGGCCCGGGAATCCAGGACGAGGAAAGATTTTACCTCATTCAGAAAGCAGATCGAAAAGGGCTACAGGCCCGAATGCATGAAGGAAGTAATGGCAAATAAGCAGGTCTTCGTTCCCAAAGACTCCCCCCAATGCCGCGACTGCCCCCTCGCCGATCACTACCAGGAGACCAGAACCATCAGTTTACCCTTGATACATGGCTATAAGCTTTTCGGTATTCTCAATGTCACCTTACCTCAAGAAATCACCAAAGATCCCAAGGAATTGGCCTTGCTCGAAGAGATGGCACATGATATCGGATTTGCCCTGTATAACCTTGAACTCAGGGAAACCAAATCCCGTATGGAAGTATCCCTGATGGAAAGCGAACAAAAATTTCGCACCCTCATGGAGAATGCTTTTGACGGGATCTATCTGACCCGCGGCAAACATTTCGAATATGTGAATCAGCGGTTTTGTGATATTACGGGTTTTTCAGCCCGTCAACTCACCTCCCCCGATTTTGATTTCTATCTTTTGCTCACAGAAAAAAGCAAAGAAATTGTTTCTCAGAGATATAAAGCGAGAAAAAGGAACGAGGACATACCCCACCGCTATGAAATGCAACTATATACACAGGCGGGCGAACTTAAGGATGTCGAATTGAGTACCGTTTCCCTGAAGTCGAATAATGAGGTGACGGTGATGGGGATCATGCGGGATGTTACCCAGCGTAAGATGGCTGAGAGGGAATTGCTTAAAGCAAAAGAGAAAGCTGAGGAAAGCGACCGGCTCAAATCTGCATTCCTGGCCAATATGTCGCATGAAATACGAACCCCCATGAATGGAATCGTAGGATTCACTAAACTTTTAAAGGATAAAGATTTTTCGAAAAACAAACAGCAGGAATTTCTCAGCATCATCGATTCACGCTCTCAACACCTGCTCCAGCTGATCAATGACATCGTTGACATCTCCAAAATCGAAGCGGGCCAGCTCCAAATCCATAAAAACAGCTTCTACCTGAACAACCTGTTCGATGAACTCTTTGAGATCTATCAAGGGGAGCTGGAAAACAAAAGTAAAGCCTCCATCCGGCTCCAGGTAAATAAAGCATTCAGCAATGCGCACTCAGCAATTTATTCTGACCAGCTGCGCTTGAAGCAAATCATTACCAACCTGCTGAGCAACGCGGTTAAATTTATTGAATCGGGTACCATCACATTTGGTTATGAGCCTGCCGGAAGCAATACCTTACAGTTTTTTGTAGAGGATACAGGTCCGGGCTTATCCGGGAATAACAAGAAGCTGATCTTTAACCGCTTCAGGCAGGCAGAGGAGCCTCCTGCCAAAGGCCATTCAGGAACAGGACTTGGATTATCCATCAGCAAGAACCTGGTGGAAATGCTGGGAGGAAAAATATGGGTGGAATCGGAAGAAGGCAGAGGAGCCCGCTTCCTGTTTACCCTGCCTTATGAACCTGCGATAGAGGAAAAACCTGCATCAAACAGAATCTATGAATTCCAAAACGACTACACCGGTGTGTTTTCAGGACGCAAGATCCTGCTGGTAGAAGATGATCCCGTTAGCAGGCAATTCACCAATGAAATACTTACCCCTACCGGAGCCGTCATCTATAATGCAGAAAATGGTGAACAGGGTTTGAACCTCTTTAAAAAACATAAAAAACAGCTTTCCCTGATACTCATGGATCTTCGCCTCCCTGATATCAATGGACTTGAGCTCACCCGAAAGATTAACAAACACAATGAGTCGATTCCAATCATCGCTCAAACAGCTTATGCTATGGCTGAAGATAGCGGAAAAAGCCTTCAGGCCGGTTGCACCGATTACCTGGCCAAACCAATTGATGCAGACAAATTGCTGACCATCCTCAAGCGCTATCTGACCTGACAGGGCTTCTTTATCAACAAAAAAGCCTGGTCGTTAATAAGATGCAGAATTCCCGGCCCTTATTTCGTTTTCAAATTATCAACCAGCTCACCTGAACTCTATGAGAAGATTGTAAAATAATACCGGCAGGTTTTGAGTTTATTTTTGTAATATTGCTTACCGTAAATTGATCACCGATAATAAGATTTGAATATGCTGAAGAAAATCCGGACGCTTCTGAAAAACCATTGGATTAAAATCACTGCCTCCCTGTTGGCCGGCTTGCTGATCGGGGGAGGAATCATCTATAGCATTGAACAACAGCAGGAAAACTTCTGGCGGGAGAAATACATTCAACAAACCCAACAAAACGATTCCCTAAGAAAGCAAATCAAGCAGCTCAACGACCAACACAACATACTGATCAATAGAAACAAAAAGATGAAGGATGATCTGGGCATCACCATCCTGTCAAGCATCCGATCCAATTTTTATGATCTTAAGGCTCTTAAATCAGAGGATTATAATACACAGCTCTATTACAACCAGCAGGAATACAAATCCAACCTGGTTCCAAAGACCATCGGCGATAAATGGAACATCGATATCTTCAATGAACAGTACAAAAGTGAACTCCAAACGTTGATGGATTCCATCTATAAAGCCAAAAATCAGTAATAAATAAATCACCTTAAAATCCCCCGCATGGAACTTATGTATGAACTAAGAATCCTGCTTCATGTAGTTATTGCCTCCCTTTTGGGAGGAGTAATCGGTTACGAAAGGGAAAAAACAAATAAACCGGCAGGGATCAAAACCAATATGATCGTTG
>JAGXLC010000058.1 GCA_018334875.1 Bacteroidales bacterium
GCTGCCGACAGAAATGCTAAAGTCTTCCTGATGTTCAATAATCCCACTGAGGTCCTGCGGGAACATATCGACAGATCCCGAAAAGCCATAGATGATCCGCGTGTTACCGTGCTTGACCTTTATTGTGGGCCCA
Organism: Bacteroidales bacterium; assembly: GCA_018334875.1. NCBI lineage: Bacteria > Pseudomonadati > Bacteroidota > Bacteroidia > Bacteroidales > Bacteroidales bacterium. The sequence goes on from JAGXLC010000058.1 coordinate 134, forward strand.
TGGCCATTGCAGGTTCTACCCGGATGCAGGCCACCACCTCTGAACTGCTGGTGGCCGGAGCTGCCCTGGAAATCATCTTAAATCGTGTGCTTCAGCCAATCCTTTCTAAAGAACAACTGACATCCCTTGATTTCCGGGAAATCAATTATACCAAGGCTTTTGAAAAGATGTTGAATGGTTTAACCGGTGAAGCAAATACCAAAACCCTTGCAGATTATATCAAGTTCGAGAGAGATATATACCGGGAAAACGGACTGATAACCTACTTTGCCGATGAATTGCTTATGGACATTCTGACCGATACCACAGAGCGTTCGCCTACCTTTATGTTGTCGCCCTACAAACAATATGACGATACCGTTTCTCCCCCATCCTGGTCCTTCGTAAAGCATCCGTTGCGTCCGACGCCTGAAACATGGGAATACATGCTGGGCCGGGCTCCCCGGTGTCTGAACTGGGATAGCGATTTATACCGAAAACTGGGAGCGGATGCTATTGCATCCGCCCCTCCCCGCGTTAATAAAAATGAACTGCATAAATTTCTTATTGGAAATGAAGAAGATCCGTCAAGAACCTCCAGGGAACCCAATGTTGCCGTAGCCATTAAAAGCGGAAGAGAGACCGGTAAGAGTAATTTTAATGCTTTCATGGAAGCTTTCCGTCAAAATGCGAAAGCATTCCAGAAACAACACACTTTCATTATAGGGAACAGCAATAAATCCGCCGACTACCGGATCGATTATGACCTTCCTTCCTCACCCCTGAACCTTATGGAACGGTTGATGGTTAAATTAACCCTTAATACCATTTCAACCGGAACCATGGTGTTGATGGGTCGGGTCACCAGCAATTGGATGAGCTGGGTGAATATATCAAATAAAAAACTAAGGGACAGAGGAATAAGATTGATATCTGAAATTTGCGGATTGAGCTATAAAGACGCTTGTTATGCATTGCATGAGACGCTCGAGGAATTTGAAAAATTGAGTGAGGCGGATAAAAAAAGCATTTCTCCTGTAAATTACACGATACAAAAAAATCAAGGGAACCATTAATTGATGGGGAATGAATATCTGTTTTGGTATGGATATAAACATTTAGAGTAATATTCCTACCATTCATTCGTCCTTACAGGGCAAGTTTTGCCAAAAAAGTAAGAATTTGACCGGTAAGGTACTACGTTTTTTACAAGACCTAAAAAACAAATATTTTATGACCCTCCACCTCCTGCTTATTTTTATTCCGGGTTTCTGTTAAGATATTTGGTGAAGGATCTTCTGACAGTTGAAGTGTGTATCGGATGAATCCCGGGAGAGTTCAAAACCAGGACTCAAAAAGATGGGAGGATGCACATCAGATTCCTTCGCCATTTTTAAAATTCATGGTTTGGGCCTTTTGCTGCAATATCTTGGAATTTGGCGGTACGCTCCTTGTGAGCCAAACGTTACCTCCGATCACCGAACCGGAACCTATGGTGACCCTTCCCAGGATGGTGGCTTCTGCGTAGATCACCACATCATCTTCAACAACAGGGTGCCGGTCAACGCCTTTTATGGGATTTCCGTTTTCATCCAGCGGGAAGCTTTTAGCGCCCAGTGTAACACCTTGGTAGAGTTTCACATTTTTTCCGATCTCGCAGGTTTCTCCAATTACCACCCCTGTGCCGTGGTCGATAACAAAATTCTCACCGATTCTGGCCTCAGGATGAATATCAATTCCGGTATCCGAATGAGCCATTTCGGTAATGATCCTTGGAAGAAGCGGGACTCCCAGATTACTCAGTTCATGCGCCAGTCGGTAATTGGTAATGGCCCTGATACCCGGATAGCTGAAAATGATTTCTTCAGGGCTATTGGATGCAGGATCCCCGTTGTATGTAGCTTGAATATCGCTTTCCAGGTCATTTCTCAATTCAGGGAGTTTTTCGATAAAATGAGATGCAAGCTCTGGTGCCCTGTTTTTGCATTTTTCACATTCTTCAGATGACTTTTGGGGACATCCGAAGCAAATTCCCCTGCGAATCTGTTCTTCAAGATTTTCATACAGCCAATCTACATTTTTGCCAATGTGGTACTTGAGTGTATGGGTCTGGACCTTGGACTCACCGAAAAAACCGGGAAATAATATACTCCTGGCAGTTTCGATGATTTCATAAAGGGAACTGATCGAGGGCATGGGCTTTCCATGTCCCGGCATATAGATCATTTTGTAGAGTGAAGGCTCTGATAACCTTTCGATGGTTTTTTCAATGATATTTTTCTGCCTTTCTTTTATTTCTTCCATATTATTCCGCATTTGGGTTGTATAGGGGGGTGCTCAGATAGCGTTCGCCTGTATCACATATAATGGCTACAATATTTTTATCTTTGTTTTCAGGTCTTTTTCCTATTTCAACAGCGGCATGCACGATAGCTCCCGAGGAGATTCCGCTGAATATTCCCTCCCTCGTGGAAAGGGCTCGGGCCATTTCCATGGCCTCTTCATTTTCAACTGTAAATACCTCATCAATCACATCCAGGTTCATGATGCTGGGAATAAATCCGGCACCAATTCCCTGTATTTTATGTTTCCCGGGCTCTCCACCAGAAAGAACAGGTGAATCTGCTGGTTCCACTGCAACCACTTGAATATCTTGGTCTTTTTCTTTCAGCACTTCCCCAACACCCGTAATGGTACCCCCTGTACCAACACCGGCTAAAAAAATATCAATATTCCCGTCTGTGTCATTCAATATTTCCCGGGCTGTCGTATTCCGGTGCATCTCTACATTGGCTTGATTGTCAAACTGCATCGGGATGAAGGCATGCTTGTATTTTTCCTTCAACTGATGGGATTTTGCTATAGATCCTTTCATACCTTCTTCGGCCGGTGTCAATACAATCTCTGCGCCGAATGACTGGATGAGATTCCTCCGTTCCACACTCATGCTTTCAGGCATGGTAACAATCAATCGATACCCTCTGACAGCGCAAACAATAGCCAGTGCAATCCCCGTATTGCCACTTGTCGGTTCAATAACTATGGAATCCGGTTTTAATATTCCCCGTTTTTCGGCATCATCAATCATAGCGTAGCCAAGTCGGTCCTTAACCGAACTGCCCGGATTATAATATTCCAGTTTTGCAAAAACATTCGATCCAATAGTTTCTGTAACTTTGTTAAGTCTTACCAGAGGTGTATTACCTATTAATTCTGTTACATCCTTAGCGATTTTCATAAACTGGCGGATTAAGAGTTATGTGTTTAATAATTTTTTAATGCACAAAGCAAAGCATCATCTTATTATTCTAACACATTTTATTTCCAATTGTTTTTTGAAATTCTTGTGGATAATTTGTAATATTACCGTTATATTCTGACATCAAAATGTTGGCCTCATTAAAAATTAGCATGAAAGTACAAACGTTTTAAAAAAAACACTGTTATTTGATGTCTTATATTATATACCAATGAGCTAAAATTATAAAATCCCATAATATGATCGGAAAAAAACAGCAATTGATTTTTATGATTTTTTTATTGGCGGGTATAACAGCCTGCCATACAGTAAGAAATGTATCTTCCACGTACCGGGATCAACCGATGGTAATTGACGGAAAACTGGATGAGTGGAAACAGGATGCTACCTTTGATAAGTCTTCCAAATTATTTTATGCCGTGAACCATGATGAGGAAAATATTTACGTGGGAGTGATGGCCGAGGATGATATGGTACAGAGGAAGATTCTGATGTTTGGTCTTACCTTATGGATAGATACAACAGGAGGCAAGGAGCAGATGAAAGGGGTGCGTTATCCCATTCCTTCAGAAGAGCGGAAGCAAGATAAAAGTAGAAATTTATCCGACAGGGATCTTCCCGAAAGAGCGCTTCAGGCAATACCCGAGGATAATACGGGAAGGATTATTAAGCCCGCCCTTTTAGATAAAATGACCCTTATCGGCTTTAATGATATTGAAGAAGAAACGGTATCCGTTGCAGAGCAGACCGGTATCAATGTCAGGATACAGCGGGAAAAATTGATAGGGTTGACTTACGAAGCGAAAATACCTATCGATAGGCTTTATGCCGATGGAACCCTTCGTGATAAAAACTTGAGCCTGGGTATCATTACAGGCCATTTGGATATTCCTGATCGCCGTTCTGGCTTGAGATCACCTGGTGGAATGAATCCGGGAGGAGGCATGACTCCCGGAAGGGGTGGTGGAGGTCAGATGGGTAGCAGACCCGGAGGATCAGGTAATCTGGAAGAGCTCCAGGAAAGCACCAAGCTGTGGCTGAAGGGTGTAGTGTTTGAAGAGAAAGGCCAATAAGGGAATATCTCAAAAATTTGCGGATATTTTTTTAGGCTAGCGTCTCAATTGGTTTTTTAGCCGGTTTTCTGTCGTTTTGATATAGAAACTCTGGTTTAAGGCTTCATTCGGAGTAAACCTATGACTATAATCGGATAACGAAAAGATTTGTCATTCCGGCCGGAATGATGATGCTAATGAGGATACAACCGAATGACGATAAATGATTAATAACGATAATACATCCCCCTTTATTTGCGAATTGTCAATTGTCGTTTACTTCTGGAGGATGAGATCAACTCCAGGATTATCTTATCATCGGCTCGTCATTCATGATTCGTTTCATGCGGTTGCATCCGATAACAAAATTGAGGCCGAAACGGAGATTGAAGGCTTTGGTATGCCCTGGCCATAAACCGGCAGAGACAACATCCGACACGGTGTAGACCTGTAAGGGACCTAGGCGCAATCCCACGCCAAGCCCAAGGTTGTTAAACGCACGATTCATTACCGAATAGCTGGCCGAAAATGAAACTCCCGGTATGGGCCGGGTGTTGGCAGACAGGGTAAAGCTTTGATTAACATCTCCCCCGAAAAAGCTCGTTTTGGAAAGAAACCCGAAATCAACTTTTCTGGTTAATTGATAGTTACCCCCAACCAAAATTTTTGGGCCCAGAAAATGCAAAAATCCATCCTGACTGTAGTTTACTTTCGTGGCTTCACGGAGTGAATCGAGCAGATCTCCGGCAGGATCCGAATCTACATCTTCCCTGAATTCGGAGCTTACATCGATGCCGGTATAGGAAAACTGACCGTTAATGGTATATTGGTGAGCATAGTTGGTATAATTAATAAAACCCAGGTCGGTAACGCTGGCCGAAAGTTCCAGATCATTCATCAGCTCGTAATTGGCTCCAAAATCTATGGCGAATCCCGGGTTTTTAAATAAATCGTCTATCCCGGGATTAAAGGTATTTACATCTTCCACATATCCGAGCGAATCGGTAGTTACTTCCAGGGGCCCCGTACCCTGCAAGGCAATATCGGAAGTTAAAGAAAGGGAATCGGCACGTTCGCTGGTGTATAGCTTCAGTGTAGACTCCCTGGCCTGAAAGTTGGCCAAACCGTTCAGATATTTTACCCTAACTCCGAAACGCAAATTCTGATCGATTTTTCCTCCATAACCAAATGAGTATTCGAGATGGTGATTGGTGAATACGTTGAGATTACTGAAATCAGTCTCTTCTCCCTTTGTGTTTCCTTTGGTTACAAAGGTCATCAAATCTTTGGGATAGGAAAATTTCAAGCTGGATTTTTCTCTTGCGTGAAACGAGAAATAGCTTTCCCCGGCCCTGAATCCAAAGCCGAAGAGGGTGGTGGAGAACTGGGTAAAAAAAGAGTTCCTGGGTTTGAGTGTGTTCAGAAAATCATCAATATTGGCATCGGGATGGAGAAAGGTGATAAGCGAATCGTTTACCGGAGACTCCATGATCACATCGCTGTAGTTAAGTGAATTGTTGCCGATGTTCATGTTTATATCTGATATACCCGGCATGTTGAGATAGAAGTTGCATACCGGCTGTCGGGCCGGATTCATCAGTGACATTTGTGGAATACGGTCCATGTAATAAAGTGTGTTGATCTCCTGTGCAACCGAGGAGAGGGGTATTATCGAAACAAAGACTAATAAAGCGAATAGCTTGCAGATCTTATTTTTCATGGTCTTGTAGATTTAAAAGTCAAGTTTGGTTCCGGTTTCATCGATTCCCATCCTAAAGTCAAGGGTATAGTCGGTGTAGAACTTAACACCGGTATAATTTCCTTCTGAGGTTTTGGAAGTTTTTACCGTGGCTTCCAATGCCAGTTGATTGGCTTCATTGAGCAGGTCAATCTCATCTCCTGTGACCTTGAAGTAGATCCGGTTTTCTTTTGGTGATTTAACCCGCCCGTTTTCGTCCACTTCAGGAGCATCAAGGATAGAAGCATTTTGTCCGTCTGCATCCAGAGGCTCCAGGGTAAGTAGGTCCCGGTTGGTCACTGAGTCGCGGCATACCACCTGAATGTCGATGCTGAATGGAAATTGGTTTTTGAATATGCCATAGAGGTTAACTGCCTCGTCAAAATCCACATCCATATCAAAGCCTACCGTATCCCGATAGGTAAGTCCACTGGTTTCAAGCTCCAACGGAAGATCCATTTCCATACCAACATTGACCAGGTTTTCGGAGGTGATGAAGTTGTACGCAGAAGGGTCGTTACCAAAATTGGTATAACCCGTACCACTGAAACGGATCTGTCTTGGGGGAAGAGAAATAAACTTGTCAATGTCAGAGGTGTTATTATTTATTACAATGGTATCCGATACTGTAGTAAAGGGTAATGTGGGTGATGCAAAATTAAGCAGTCCATCGGCATCTCCTTCATTCAGGTTTTGCTGATTTTCTTTTGATTCAGCAACAAGATCCAGATCAACGGTAAAAGGAATACCAATCGTATTGGAATAAAATAGTTTCAGCTTAGGATCGGTGAGCAGGAAGTCACCTGACAGATTATCAAAGAGTTGAATGCCGGTGTCGAATACATCACCGTCAAAATCCAGTGTATCGTTGCCAAAATATCCGCTGACGTATTCGATATGGTCGCTGTCGAAGGCCAGATTATAGGAGAAGTCGACGCGGTCGGAAGCGTGGAATTCGACAAAGTCCTGGGTGCTTTCCAGCCTGAGCGTATACTCAACAGGAAGAGAATCCATACTGGTAATGATGGTTTCTGAGTCGGTAAGATCGAGCTCACCGGAAGTAGTTGATTGTGCGCTGATTGAATGTTCATAGGCAACGGTATCGCCGTTGGGGTATTTACTGTTGGGCAGGCTGAGCTTCAGGTAGGCGGGTATGTTTGTATTATTGTCAATGGTAAGATCCAGGCCTCCTCCTGCCAGCCTTATGGTATCGAGTCTTCTCTCACCTGAGTATCCAACGCTTACGGTTGTCTCCTGGTTTTGTAAAATTTGTTCCGAAATAGAAACTTCTCCACCGGAAATAACCAGATCACGGGAATGAGCATCAATGGTAATGTTTTGGTTATCCAGATCAATAAGCACGGGGAAGTCGGTTCCCGGTGTGCTTAAAGCAACGTCTGTGGCGTATAATACAGAACCCAGTGTTTCACCGGAAAGGTCAAAGGTTTCGGTGAGGCTATCTCCAACAGAGATATCAGGAAATTCAAAATGCTTCAGCTCGTTGTCTTCATCAAGGGAACCATCACTCTCCAGAATTTTAGTCCTGAGAGTAAATTCTGCTGTCACTTCTACAGGCATATTATTGGTAATGGTGATCTCGATCTCTCCGCTATCAAACTCGGCATAGCGGAAATTGTCAATTTCATCCACTTCGTAATCTCCTCCAATCTCCATCGGGTCCGACTCATCTATTGCCGGAAATTCGATGGATTCCCCATCGGCGTCTTTTATCATCTCAGCTTCGACTTGATGGGTGACGGCATTGTCAACGATCTGCCCCAGGGTAATGGCTTGAGAAACGGGGCCAAATTCCCCGAGTTCAATGTTACCCAGCGTATAGGATTCCTCCCCTGATTCATTTACTTCAAACAAGTCATTCCCGTCGAAAGAGAAAATGCTATCCTCTCTGTAAACCATTTTGATATAGGGATGGGTTCCCGAAGAGTCCAGAACGATGTTTTCGCCGTCGTCATCCACCATGTCTTCAAGGGTTATGGAACCCCGTGCAAGGGGAGCTGAAAACTTAGGAGAAAGTTCCATCTCGTCAGAAAGCTTTTCCAGGTCAAATTTATCTTCCATGCATCCTGAGAGAATAAATACAATAAGCACCAACGAGATAAGCCAAAAAAGAAAAACATTATATGAGGTTTTCATAATCAATTATTTATGTAATAATAAGAGTTTGCTTATTCATTGTAATACGTTGTAATTATATAAAAAGTTGGTTTGATCTCCAACAATTAAATGAAAATTGTGGTCATCTTCATCCAGATATCCGATGGTGAAGGGGGTATTGCCTTTTAGTGGAAACCCTGAGTGCATTTCTCCGTTGGCATTTAACAGATAAATTTGATTTTTCTGTTCAGAGACAAGCCCCAGTTTTTTGTCGTTTTCTGAAAAGTGAAAGTATAAAGGGGGATGGGAGATATTTGTTTCAAAGGCATGTTCAAATTGCTTATCATCTTTGGTTTTGTGTACTTCCAGCTTATTATCATCCAGAAATATAAAATCCCTGAGGCCGTCACCGTCTAATTCCTGGTATAGAAAATGGTGATCTGGTGAAAAAGAATGCATTTCGGTTGTCTCCACTTCTCCGTCGAAATAAACATAATATACGGTGCCGGTGATATCGGTGGTGACCAGTCGGGGACGGGTTCTTGAATTTTCCGTTTCCAGTGTAAACAGGTTGTTTTTTGACCGGGAAAACTGTTCCTCGGGCTGTACCCGCACCTGTCCCCGCCGGTTCAGGATGTATATCTGGTATTTATCGGCAAATACGATATAATCCCTGGTACCTACCCGGAAATGTTGTACCCGTTGGGTAACTTCTGTATCGGTTTTGTTGAATTGCCAGCCTGGAATGATATTTCCTTCTTTGGAAAAATCATATACCCTTTTGTTTTCACAGGGTATAAAAATCCTGTAATTTTTATTTTTTTCATAGTCGAAAACTGACAATGGGGCAGTAGCTGGGGATGGAAGCCTGACGGGATAGCTTTCCACGTATTTTCCGTTTCTCGCAATGAGGTGTAATTTGTTTTTGGTGTTGAAAAGCATCTGCAGTTTACCGTTTTTGTAATAATCTATCTGATAAATATCGCTCATAATACGCTCGTCGAGCTGTTTTTTCCACAGCACCCTGCCTGCCTTATTGATCAGATAGATCTTATTATTTAAATCCTGTATAAAAATTTCGTTTTCACCGGTATAATGATTGGCTACAAGTGCCGGTTTGAAATCTGTAGCTGTATCCAGGTGGGTTTCCCAAACGGTGTTGGGTTCTTCACTGATCTCTGGTATGTATTTAATGAATAAATTGTTGTATACCATGTCTCCGCTATTCATCAATTGGTAGGCAAAAGCCTGGAATTTCCTTAGATGCTTCTGATTTTCCTGCATTCCTTCCTGAAGATCCTTTCGTAGAAACTCGGATACCAAGGAGGGCGAACGGTACATGTTGGTATAAAAATGAAAATTTGACTTGTTGGACAGGTATTCATTGAACTCCTGAAAATTCTCATTATGGTTCAGTGTTTTATTCAGCACATTGGAATAGATGAATTCACGCAGCAGGTCATGACTACCGGCAAATACAGCATAATCCTCAATTAATGTGAAATAAGTTGTGCTTATATCCTGGAAAATATCCCCGAAAAGATGGCTGAAAAGGTTATCGACGGGAAACTTGTAGACCGGGTATTGGGATTCTGTGTCAATGGTTATATTTTGTACGTGGCCTTCATCCGGATCGGAAAATGCCTCTTTGGATATCTTAGCAAGTTCGGATTGTGCATCTTGGCTGTCTTTGGTTTTCATAATGACGAAAGCATTGTCTCTCGGGTTCTTCATATCAGGATTCAGAAAAGCCAGCCCGATCTCCTGGGAAATCAGGTTGTAAAAGATTCTTTCAGGATTGAATTGATGCCTGGCTTCAGTTTTTGAGATCCAGTTGCTGTAGTTATCGAATACTTCCTGCTCATGATATAAATTCCGCAGATTTTGCCTGTAGCTGTCTTTATTGCTTATGCCAAGGGAGATATAGGCCGCAGTATTGGAAGGAAGGATGTTTTCTATCTCAAGTTCTACCGGTTTTTGGTCTTTGAGCAGGTCGATCACTTCATTTTTGTCCTCTTCATGTACCGTAAAACCGTTTAATAAAAGGGCATCCTGTCTTAGATTGATATCCAGAATCGACCATTGGGCGAATCTGGTAAGATTCCTTATATATGGGCGGTATGTGTTATTGAGTGGGATGGAGATTACCTCCGGAAATGTTTCGAAATTGATGTAAAGATTGGCCGCTACATTTTTTCCGGCTATTTCTGATACTTTCTTAAAATGCTTGTTGTCAACAAGTGTTTGCTGTACGGATGATTGCCTGATGGCTTGTTCAACAGCCAGCGGAGAAGTGCTCACTATTAAAATTCCTTTTACCGTAGCAAAAGAGATTTTATGGGTTTCATTTTCCTGAATGGATAAAAGCCTGAAATTGTTGTAAATTCTTGATTCCAACTTATGACCACTGCTGTTTCCCCATTGTTTGAAATGATGGAGCACATGATTCTGTTCCCTTTGATTATTCAGTTTTAGAAGAAAAGAAAAGCTCAGTTTGTCTTTTCCTTGTTTTTCGGCCATTACAATGAGCTTCCTGTTCCTGAGAAGGTCTTCCAGCCTTTCGTCCGACCGGATAAGCGAATGAATTGTGTCTACCTTATGTTCAAAATTTTTCACGGAAGGCATCCGGGTGATCTCATTCCAAATGGCATTATCTTTTGAGAGTTTATCCAGGAATGCTATGGAATTTTGAATATCTATAAAAAAGGCAGCTTCCCTGGAGATCAGTTTATGTATTTTGTATTCGGGAATTTGTTGTTTTTTAACATAGAAATAGATACCGGTCCCTCCAAGAATAAGAATGACCAATATGGCGGTTATAGTATTTTTCATATTAAATGCCTGAGCTTATCGTTTAAGAAAATAAAGAGTTCAAATATATTATTTTTGTGCTTTTCGATATTCCCTTGGGGATATCGATTTAAAAATAAAATTAATATTTAGAAGAAAATAATCGGCTTCCCCATGATGATCAGATTAACGTTTTCTTTCTTTGTTGGATTATGGTTTATCCTGCTTTCTTTGCCTTCTTCCGGTCAGAGGGACACTTTGCGTGAGCGCATTGATAACGATAAAAGAAAGTATGAGGAGATTATGGAAAGCGAAACGGAAGAAATTTCTTCTGATGGCCGGAAATTGCATCAATATTATTTATTGCCTGAGGAGTTGCCGGAGTGGTTCTTTAATCCTTCTGTTTATTCCACAGCTTCGGTTAGCGCTATTGGAATCTCAGAACCCGGTATGGATTCTGCCAACGCATTGGAATTGGCTGTTTTAAGGGCAAAATCTATTGCCATACTGTCAAAGCGTTCTAAGATTGACTATATTTCGGATCATTTTCAGGTGGTCGGAGAAACAGATAAGGTTTCTGGTGAGCATTCACGTAATCTGGATTTTAGTAGGATACATGTCAGATCACTCATTGATGATGAGGCTTTCACGGTAAATGAAGTTTTTTACACCAAATACGGGGAAGCCATTGCACTTGTTTCTTATGCAGGTTCCGCTCAGAAACGAAACGATACGCTTTCTGTTAGCGGCGAGATCATGCATTTAACCCGTGAAGCTTCCGGTTTACTGAACAATACTGTTCTGTGCAGACTGGATATTCACTTTGCACCTTATGACACGCTTGATGTGAGCCCGGCGGAAAGCCATTTTACATTAAGAAGGCGGGGAAAGCGCTTTAATATTCATTCTTTGTACAACAGCGATTCCGTTGAATTTCCATTTCACCCTTATCGCTATAACCATTCTATGAATGAGGTTTCCGATACTACTTTCAGTTTTCAAAGCTGTCCTTTAAAGCTGGGCCTTTGGAATGCTTATATTAATCTGTTGTTTTCGAAGCTCAGCTATTACCATGGCAACCTTGAAAGCAGAGTAAAAGTCACCTATGACAATTACAATTTAAAGGATCAGGGGCTCATCCGCACAATCTCGGGCAATAGCCTTAGATTTAGCATGGATTCCCTTGCCATTGAGGATAATGAACTTTTTCAACAAATTAAAATCATACCTTATTGAATTTCTGAATGACTATTGCTAATTTTAGATTGTAAAAATAGCCGGTGAGAAAGATTGCATTTAAATTATTGTTGTTTTTCCTTTTCTGTTCCCAGCTTAGCTTGGGGTTTCCACAGCAAGAGGTCAGTGATTCGGTTGCGGCGGTGAAGCTTGAGAAACCCCGGAGTGAAGAGGTGTATCGTTTTAGCGGTGACAGACAAACTCAAACCGTGAACACCTATTTGGAGCGTTCGGTTAAAGCCCGGGTCGTTGATGGTAATGGAGAACCCAGAGAAGGATATCCGGTTTATTTCAGGAAAATATCTGCTCCTGAAAATGCATCAGGTTTTATTCTCAGTGATACACTGATTTATACCGATTCTGCAGGATTAGCCTCTATCAGGGTGAAGCTGGGGGATAAACCAGGTGAATATGAACTGGCTGCCTTTTTACAGGACTCACCGGAGAAGAATCTTTTGGTATATCATTTTTCTGCCAGGGAAAAACAATGGGGCTTTTTTGTCATTATCGGACTTATAGGAGGGCTGGGTCTTTTCCTTCTTGGAATGACTATGATGAGTGAGGGAATGCGCAGTGCTGCCGGGGATAGAATGCGTTCGGTATTGAGCCATCTGACCAACAATAAATTTATGGCGCTGGGGGTCGGCACTTTGTTGACTACCATTATACAAAGCAGTAGTGCCTCTACTGTGATGCTTGTGAGCTTTGTGCATTCCAGACTGATGAAATTCAGACAGACGCTGGGAATTATATTGGGAGCAGGTATTGGAACTACCATAACCGCTCAGGTTATTGCTTTTAACCTTACCGATTATGCCCTGTTAATGATCGGCATAGGGTTTATTTTGAATTTTTTTGTTCACTCGCTAAGGGTCAAATATATAGGAAGGATCATCCTGGGATTTGGAGTGCTTTTCTTTGGGATGCATGTGATGTCTCAGTCTATGGAGCCTTTGAAGGATTATTCTCCTTTCATAAATGGCATGATGGAACTGGAAGCTCCGTTCATTGGAATTCTTGTAGGAGCGATATTTACCGCATTGGTGCAGAGCAGCAGTGCGTTTATAGGAATTATGGTTACTTTGTCGGTCCAGGGTTTGTTAACTTTGGAAGCCAGTGTTCCTTTGATTCTTGGGGCCAATATCGGCACTTCTGCTACTGCATTGCTCGCAAGCATCAGTACCTCGAGCGAAGCAAAAAAGGTAGCCATAGCCCATACCGCTTCCAAGTTTTTCGGGGCATTGTTATTTGTTTGGTGGATTCCTGGTTTTGTAGATCTGATCCGGGAAATTTCATTTATTGAAGGGTCGGTGCAGGGCAATCCCGGCTCCCTTCAAAGTACGCCCCGGCAAATAGCCAATGCGCATACCGTTTTCAATGTGGCGCTGGCTTTAATCCTTTTTCCTTTTATGAACCATTTCGCCTCCCTGATCGATCGATTGATCAGAGAAAAGGAGCCAGTGAAAAAACCTGCTTTCAGAACGGTATATCTGGATAAGAATGTACTGAAGAGCAGTGCGCCTCTTGCTCTGAATCTTGCCAAAGAAGAGGTGTTGCGTATGGGAGGTATTGTTGAGGATATGCTGAAGTATGCTGTTCCTCCTTTTTTTGAAAAAGATGAAACCCAATTGAATTATATTGAAGAGAAAGAGAAAGAAGTCAATTTTCTCAGAGACAAAATCAAGGAGTACCTTCTCCGGATTTCCCGGCAGGATATCGAGGCGGAAAGGTTGAATGAAGCATTCCAGTTGATTTATACAGTCAAAGAGTTTGAACAAATTGCCGATACGATTTCATCTAATATTGCCCAGAAGGCCCACTCCTGGTGTGCCTCTGACTTGGAATTTTCAGAGGAGGGGAGGCGTGAAATTGCAGATTATCATACCAGGGCATTAAAACAGGTAAACCGCGCAATTGAAGTTTTAAGAGAAGTGAATCTTGAGAAGGCAAAACACATGAAAAAGAAATTTAAAAAATACAGGAATATGGCCATCGAGCTGGAAAAACAGCACTATGAAAGGCTTAAGGAAGAAGTGAATAAATCCATATCAAGCAGTAAAACCCATCTGGAACTTCTTGGCCTATTGAAAGTGATCAATGAAAGGGCTACCAATATTGCCAGAATTTTGCTTAAGTGGTCGGAAAAAGGATAAAGCCGGTTGTGGTTTTTGGGTGCTGGGAAATTTCTTTATATTTACCCCGCTGACAAATAAAACTGAATGTATTATAAAATGCTCATTTTTCTCTATGAATAACAAGTTTAAAATTGTTGAGGTGAATACCCCAAAACATAACAAGGAATTCATCCGGTTACCTGTTCATCTCTATAAAAACGAAAAAAACTGGATTCGCCCATTGGACCAGGATATAGAAAGTGTTTTTGATCCCGAAGAAAATAAGTTTTTCAGGAGCGGAGAGGCTGGAAGATGGCTTTTACTGGATGAAAAAGATAAAACCGTCGGAAGGGTGGCTGCCTTTTATGACAAGAAAACCGCTTACAATAACGATCAGCCCACCGGCGGTATGGGCTTTTTTGAATGTATTAAGGATCAGGAAGCAGCTTTTATGTTGTTTGATCAATGTAAAGAATGGCTGGAATCCAAAGGAATGGAGGCAATGGATGGCCCGGTGAATTTTGGGGATCGTGATCGTTGGTGGGGTTTGCTGGTAGACGGTTTTGATTACGAGCCCAATTATCGAATGCCTTATAATTTTCATTATTATAAAGACTTTTTTGAAGCATACGGTTTTCGAAACTTTTTTAACCAATATACCTATTACAGAGAAATCAAAGTGGAGGGGCTGGATCCTGTTATTGAGGAAAAAGCCAAAAGGATTCAAAACAATCCCCATTACCATTTTGAGCATCTGACCAAAAAAAATATAGAGAAATATAAGGAGGATTTTAGAGATATATACAATCGGGCCTGGTCGCGGTATTCAGGGGTTAAAAAAATCACCAAGGTCCATGCCAATGCTTTGATGAAGAGCCTGAAGCCTATTCTTGACGAAAGGCTCATGTGGTTTGCATATTATGACGATGATCCGATCGCCTTTTTTCTCATGGTGCCCGATGCCAACCAAATCATTAAGCATCTGAATGGGAAGATGCATCTTCCGGCCAAACTGAAATTTTTATATTATAAAAAATTCAGCCCTCCAAAGAAGGTACTTGGTTTAATATTCGGTGTGGTTCCCGAACATCAGGGAAAAGGCCTGGAAGGAGGGCTCATTATGTCATTTGGCAATATCGTTCAGGATGAGAAATTCCCTTACAAACATCTTGAATTGAATTGGATAGGAGATTTCAATCCTGCCATGATGAAGGTGGCTGAACAGATTGGAGCCAAAATCCGAAAGACTCATGTCACTTACCGGTATCTGTTCGACAGAACCAAACCTTTTACAAGAGAGAAAAAAGTAAGTTGACAGATGTAAAAAACTACGAATAATGAAAATTGCAGTCATTGACCTTGGAACCAATACGTTTAATTTACTGGTAGCAGAGGTTTCAGATGGCCAAATGTCCGTTTTATATAAAAACGAACTGGGAATCAAGCTTGGAGAAGGTGGAATTCACAGGAAAATTATTACCGAGGCTTCATTTCGGCGAGGTTTGAGGGGCCTTGAGAAGCATTTGAGGTCCGCAAAAGAATGGGAGGTGGATAAAGTTTTGGCTGTTGCTACTTCCGGCATTCGAAGTGCAGAGAATGGAGAAGAGTTCATACGGGAGGCCGATTATAGATATGGCATTCAGGTGAGAACTATTACAGGAGAAGAAGAAGCCGAATTAATCTACAGAGGGGTGAGACAGGCTGTGAATATGGGAGACAAAACTTGTCTGATCGTTGATATAGGTGGAGGCAGCAATGAATTTATCATTGGTAGCCGGAAACAGTATTTTTGGAAAAAAAGCATCGATATTGGAATTGCCAGAATTCTGGAGCAATTTAAGCCCTCGGATCCCATCATCCAGTCTGAGATCGAAAAGATCAACGCCTATTTTGAAGAATCCCTTCAGCCTATTTATAAGGCTATCCGGCAATATCAGCCGGAGCTGTTTATAGGCTGTTCCGGAACATTTCAGACCTTAAGAAATATGCTCAAAGAAGAAGGTGTGCCGGCCCCGGAAGCCACCCAACAACCTTGGTTTGAGATATATTATGCGCAGTTTAAACGTTTGCATGACAGATTGATATTATCCACTACCGAAGAAAGGAAGCAGATGCCCGGGCTGGAGTTGTTCCGTGTGGATATGATTGTATTGGCCAGTTTATTTGTTAATTTTATCATGCAAAAATTTGCATTTGACAGGATGGTTCAATCCGATTATTCAATTAAAGAAGGTATTGTTGACCAGTATATAAACCCTTAAAATTTCCGTTATGCCCCATGTTTTAGCAATAGACGACGAACAAAGCATTCTTGAAAGTCTTAGGGAAATTTTGGAATATGAAAATTATGAAGTGGATATCGCAAGGGAAGGAGAAGAGGGCATTGATTATTTTAAGAATAACAAGTATGATGCGGTTTTTCTTGATATAAAAATGCCCAAGATGGACGGCCTGGAAGTGCTGGACAAACTGACGGAGATTTCTTCGGATGTTCCTGTAATTATGATCTCCGGACACGGAAGTATTGATACGGCAGTGGAGTCCATAAAAAAAGGAGCATTTGATTTCATTGAAAAACCTCTGGATCTTAACCGGCTTTTGGTCACGCTCAGGAATGCCTTGGAGAGAAAGGATCTGATAAAGGAAACACAAAGGCTGCAAAAGAAAGTCAGCAAAACCTATGATATTATCGGGGAATCGGAATCCATCCGGCAAGTGAAAGAGATGATAGGGAAGGTGGCTCCCACCGATGCAAGTGTGCTTATCACCGGCGAAAATGGTACGGGAAAGGAATTGGTTGCCCGCTGGCTCCATGAGAAGAGCCCCCGTTCCGATCAGCCGTTTGTTGAAGTGAATTGTGCAGCCATACCTTCCGAATTGATTGAGAGTGAATTGTTCGGGCATGAAAAAGGAGCCTTTACCTCAGCCCATAAACAGCGTAAGGGGAAGTTTGAACAGGCTCACGGGGGAACCATTTTTTTGGATGAAATTGGTGATATGAGCCTTTCGGCCCAGTCTAAGGTCCTGAAAACCCTGGAAGAAAAAAAGATTTCCCGTGTGGGCAGCGATAAGGTCATTGAAGTGGATGTCAGAATTCTTGCAGCTACCAATAAGACACTGAAGGAGGAGATTCGCAGGAACAATTTCCGGGAAGACCTTTACCACAGGCTGAGCGTTATCATTATTCACGTACCTTCACTGGATGAGCGTAAAGAAGACATTCCCCTGCTGGCGGATCATTTCAATCAGTTGATATCCCAGGAATATGGAATTGCCAAAAGAACCATTACGGATGATGCCATAAAGGTGCTCCAACAGATCAAATGGACGGGCAATATCAGGGAATTCCGTAATGTTCTGGAAAGGCTTATTATATTGTGCGGCGAACAAATTACCGGCGAAGACGTACAAAAATATGCGCAGCCCATATCGGGGTAATGTTTTTTATCAGCAATGGATGTATTATGTGCCGATGCTTTATTTATGTTTTTTTTATTTGCCTGTTCTTCCTTATTCAGGGAGTTGGATCATTTGCCCAGATAGAAACCGGAGAATTACCTTATGGTCTGCTTTATAAGGCCGGATACCCTGAACCTCCGGTTGTTAAGATGCCCGGGTATGATTACGATAAACTCCGGGAAGAGAGCCGTTCCCTGCCCCGTCTGAAAGTATTGCGTTATGCAAAGATGATCCGGAAAGATATCCGGTTAAAGGAAGAAGCACAAAGGATTCGCCTCGCCAGTGGTACACTGTACAGATTGGCAGTATATTCTGAGGATGCACATTCCTTGTCGCTCGTATTTAATGAATTTCGATTACCCCCCGGGGCAAAACTGTTTGTGTACAACAGGGAGCGCAACCATATTAAAGGAGCCTTCACCAGTCGCAACAACCGGCCTTCGGAAGTTTTTCATGTTGCCCCGGTAAAAGGTGATAAGGTGATTGTGGAATATTTTGAACCCGACAGCAGGGAATTCGATGCAAATCTTAAAATAGAGAAGGTGGGGCATGATTTTTTGGGGATATATGATCAGGGAAGGAAAAGTCTATCAGGCTTCGGGGATTCGGATACTTGTCAGGACAGTTTGGATATCAATTGTCCCCCTGGAGATGACTGGCAAAACGTAAAGCATGCTGTGGTGAAAATTCTGGCAAGGGGAGTGCAGTGTACGGGAAGTTTGATCAACAATGTGCGGTCCACCGGCCGGCCCTATTTGCTTACTGCCAATCATTGTCTTGATAATCAAGGGGCCGCGGAGGAAACCGTGGCCATTTTCAATTACGAAAGTCTGGAATGTAATGGCGAAGAACCTGATACTTCTGAATATCATTCTCTGTCAGGGGCAGATTTGATCGCTACAGCTCCGGAGAACGATCAGCTTGATTATACGATGATCGAATTGAATAAAGAGATTCCTGCTGGCTATAAACCCTATTTTGCAGGTTGGAGTCTGGATACCAACAATATTCAACGTGCGGCGACTATTCATCATCCTGAAGGCGATGTGAAAAAGATCGCAAAGGATTTTGATCCCCCGGTTACCAGTACCTATCCGGGTTCATTATATGATGCCAATTCCCACTGGCGGGTAAAGGAATGGGATGTTGGAACTACTGAATCCGGTTCTTCCGGATCCCCTCTGTTCAATCAGAACAAAAGGATCATAGGAGATCTCAGCGGGGGAGAGGCTACTTGCGAGGATCCTGTCAA
>JAGXLC010000059.1 GCA_018334875.1 Bacteroidales bacterium
TTTCCTCCGTCTGTAACCCCTGCCGGTACACCTTCATATCTTACAGGGATCTCCATCCAGAACGGATGTTTTTCAACCACCTCATAAAAGTCAATATGCTGTATATCATCCCTTACCGGATGGAATTGAATGTCCTGCATAACTCCGTTATATACTTCACCGTCAAGCTTTAGGTTTACAAGATAAACATCGGGTGAATATACCAGCTTAAAAAAGTTCTTTTCAGATGCCTCAAAGTGGATGACCTTTCCTCCCCGGTATAGAATACAGGGTACATGGCCTTTCTGTCGCAGTTTTTTGGTATTTTTTTTCCCGACTTCTTCTCGTATCGAACCTTCAATCTCTATTGTCTTCATTGCAATATCTTTTTATCCAAATTTGAATAGAAATATTTTTTTGGGAGTGCAAATATAAAATTTAAAAAATAAAATTGTTACTTATCGACTGATAATTATAAACTTTCTTTATGACATCCGTAAATACTCCTGCTATAGAGAGTACTTTGATTTTATCAGAGATGGGTTTAATGGGCAAAGAATCGGTCACCACCACTTCAGATATCATGGATTGATCGATTTTTTCATAAGCCGGTCCTGATAATACAGGATGACTGGCCAGGGCTCTGACACTTTTGGCTCCCATTTTCATCATTTTGTCGGCTGCTTTTGTCATAGTTCCGGCAGTATCAATCATATCATCCAGTATGATGATGTTTTTGCCTTCCACTTCTCCAATTACCTTGATTTCATTAATAACATTTGCTTTCTCCCGCGATTTGTGACAGATGACAAGCGGGGTATGGAAATAACTCGCATACGCATTGGCCCGCTTGGTACCTCCCATATCGGGAGCAGCGATCACCACATTGTCCAGATTTAATTCCTTGATATAGGGTACAAAGATGGAGGAGGCATACAGATGATCTACCGGTATGTCGAAGAATCCCTGGATTTGATCGGCATGGAGATCCAGGGTCATGACCCGGTCAACGCCCGCAGCAGACAGTAAGTTGGCCACCAGCTTGGCTCCAATGGATACTCTGGGTTTGTCCTTGCGGTCCTGCCGGGCAAATCCAAAATAGGGTATGACAGCTACTACTTTATAGGCGGAAGCTCTGTGGGCCGCATCAATCATATGTAACAACTCCATCAGATTTCTTGATGGGGCAAAAGTGGACTGAATGATAAATACATAGGCCCCCCTTACTGTCTCTTCATAAGAGGTCTGAAATTCTCCGTCACTGAATTCAATCAGTGAAGATTTCCCAAGTTCCACTCCATAATCGGCGGCAATTTTTTCCGCAAAGTATCTGGAGGCGGTACCGGTAAATATTTTTATTGGCGGCCTGATTTGATCCCTTTCCATTGGATTAACTGTTTTAAATGTTTGCCGGTGCAAAAATAAAAATATCTTTTATTTGATGTTTTATTTGGCCAAAAAACTGCTCAACAATAATTCAGTAATTCTTCTATATAATTTAAAATTTCCTCTCTTCCCTGCTTTTTAACTGCGGAGGAGTTGATTACCATGGGCAGAAATTCCCATTTTTTCAGCATTTCCTGCCGGTATTGGGCCATATTCTTTGATAATTCAGAGCTTGATATTTTATCCATTTTTGTAAAAACCATAGTGAAGGGTATTTCATTTATTCCCAGCCATTCCATAAAATTGAGATCAGATGACTGGGGTTTTATCTTTGCGTCCAGCAGAACAAAAAGGTTGATCAGGTTAGGGGCATACAGGATATAATCTTTAATAAACCGGAGCATCTCCTTTCTTTCTTTTTTTGAGGTCTGTGCGTAACCATATCCGGGCAGATCAACCATATACCAACTGTCATTGATTATGTAATGATTGATGGTTCTTGTCTTTCCGGGCTTCTGGGAAATGTGGGCAAGTTGTTTTTTTTCCAGGAGCATGTTGATCAGTGACGATTTGCCTACATTAGAACGACCCACGAATGCAAATTCCGGGAGGTTTCCTCCCGGAAGCTGGCTAATCTGTGTGGAGCTCTTTACAAACTCTGCCTTTGTGATTTTCACGTGTTTATTATTTTTTTGAAAAATGGTACCTTTGCAGGGATTGTTTTTACTGTTCGATTCGCGCAAAAATAATAATGAATGATATGAAGAAGAAACGCAGATTATTAATTCTTTCCATATTCAGTGGTATCCTGCTAAGCCTATCCTGGTATCCGTGGTTTTCGGGAATCATATTACTGGTGGCCCTGGTCCCCTTATTGTTTGTTGAAGAATATTTCTACAGCAATAAGGATCTATACAGACCGCATGTATGCCTGGTATATATCTACATTGCATTTTTTTTCTGGAACTTGTTAACCACCTGGTGGATTTACAAAGTATCCCTGCCCGGGGCGATCATTGCAGTGGTGGTGAATGGTTTCCTTCTTGCTCTTGTTTTCTTTTTATTCCATATAACCAAACGCAATCTGGGCAGGCGTTTTGGCAATTTTTCCCTGCTGGTTTACTGGCTGGGATGGGAGTATTTTTACCTGAATGCAGAGATTTCATGGCCATGGCTGAATCTCGGAAATGGCTTTGCAAAAGATATAGTACTGATTCAATGGTACGAATATACAGGAGCCCTTGGCGGAACTTTATGGGTTTTGGCTATTAACTTTGTGATATTTGGTGTTCTGCGACATTATATACTTTACAAATCGTTTGCTACCCAGTTCTCCCGGCTTATTTTTCTTCTGGTGCTGATCATCATTCCTTTGGTTATATCCTTTAACCTGATGGATAATCATCAGCCTCCGGATAACCTCTACCAGGTCGGTATTGTCCAGCCCAATATCGACCCTTATCAGGAAAAATTTTCCGGAATGAGCCAGAAGGAGCAGCTTGACGTGATTATGAACCTCTCGGAGGCTGTTGTGACTCCCGACACAGATTATATTGTAGGGCCCGAGACTGCTATATATGAATATGTTTCAGAGGATAACCTTAATTCCAATCCTTCTGTCCGGAGGATCAAAGATTTTGTGGATCAGCATCCCCGGGTCAATTACATTATTGGAATGGATTCTTTTAAGAAGTATCAATCCGAAGAGAAACCCACTCCTACAGCTCAGCGAATAGGGGAGTCGGATTCCTTTATTGATAGATTCAATTCGGCCATTCAGATAGATACTTCAGGAACCTACCCGGTGTATAATAAATCCAAACTGGTGGTGGGGGTGGAGAAAATGCCTTATCCCAAAGTTTTTGGATTTCTGAACAGTCTGATCCCCGATCTTGGCGGTTCCGCCGGTACCAGGGGAACACAGGAACACCGGGAAACATTTTCCTCTCCCAATCATCCTGTAAGTATAGCGCCGGTAATCTGTTATGAATCAATATATGGGGCCTATGTATCAAAATATATCAATAATGGAGCCAATTTTATATTTATTATCACCAATGACGGATGGTGGGGGGAAACGATCGGTTACAGACAACACCTTCATTATGCCCGTTTGCGGGCCATTGAAACCAGAAGAAGCATTGCCCGATCTGCCAATACAGGTATTTCCTGTTTTATAGACCAAAAGGGGAGAATCATCAAACAGACAAATTGGTGGGAAAAATCCGCAATAAGAGGAACCATTCATGCCAATGACGAAAAAACTTTCTATGTGGAATACGGCGATTATATCGGTCGGGTAGCCGGTTTTATGGCTGTATTTGCAATTTTGTATTTGATTGCTAAAATATTGATAGACCGGAGCAGGCATGCCGATCTGGAAAAACTCAGGAAACCCGGTGAAAGGTAGTTAACTAAACAGCTCAACAATCTGGTCGCGCGTGAGCTGTTTCATGGCTTCGTTCGGAGTGATGAAAGTTTCGGCCAGCCTGGCCTTTTTGCTTTGCAGACGCAGTATTTTTTCCTCTACTGTATTTGCTGAAATGAAGCGGTAAACCATTACATTTTTATCTTGCCCGATACGATGGGCCCGGTTGATGGCCTGCTCCTCAACGGCAGGATTCCACCAGGGGTCTAGGATCAGCACATAATCCGCAGCCGTCAGGTTTAACCCGAATCCTCCGGCTTTGATCTGGATCAGAAAAATCTTATTGTGTTCGTTGTTCTGAAATCCGGAAACAACCTTTTCACGGTTGGAAGTTTCGCCCGTTAGTATGGAGTAAGACCAGCCCTGTGGCTGAAAAAAATCTTCCAGCAGCCTGAGGTGTTTTTTGTACGAGGAGAATACCAGTACTTTATGGTTTTCAGAAATGAGATTCTGCAAGTAGGCCGTAATTTCTTCGAATTTTCCGCTATCTCCCTTATAGTCCTGATCAACCATAACGGGATGGTTGGCCACCTGCCTTAAGGTGCTCAGTCCCTCCAGAATTTTCATGGTGGGTTGTTCTTCCATATTATCCAAGTTTTCCAGAATGATGTTCCGTATTTTTGATTTTTCAGTTTCGTAACAGGACTCTTGTTCCTCCGTCATTTCGCAGTATATTACCTGCTCCATTTTTTCAGGCAGTTCAGGCTCCACCTGGTATTTGGTCCTTCTTAAGATAAAGGGATCAATAATGGCCCGGAGCTTGGCTTCCTGATGCTGATCTTTGTTTTTCTCAATGGGCTGAAGGAATTCGTTCTTAAAGAAACCGTAGCTGCCCAGTATGCCTTTATTTAAAAAGTTAAGCTGGGCCCAGAGATCGGAAAGGGAATTTTCAATGGGCGTGCCGGTGAGTACAAATTTATGCTTGCTATTCAGTTCATTCACTGCATTATAGATTTTTGAGGAAGGATTTTTTATGTACTGGCTTTCATCCAGAATGAGGTAATGAAAATGGATTTGTTTCAGCAGTCCATAGTCGTTTCTAACAATGCCGTAAGTCGTCAGGATGATATCGTATGCGTATAGTCCTTCGGGTTCCCGGGTGCGATGCATGCCCGTGAATTTGTAAAAGCTAAGCTGAGGTGTGAATTTCCTTATTTCCTCCTGCCAGTTGTGAATAAGGGAAGTAGGCATAACGATCAGTGAGGTGGGGGTCACTGCCTCTCCGTTTTCTTCATTTTCTGTGCTTTCCTGTTCTTCTTCCGGTGTATTGACGTTGTCAAACAAACTTAGCTGGCGGTTATAGGCCTTCTCTTTTTCCGGGAGCCTGGTTTTTGTTCCGGATTTTTTTAAGTTGAGCAACATGGTCAGGGTTTGCACGGTTTTTCCCAAACCCATGTCATCGGCCAGACAACCTCCGAAACAGTGTTTGCTTAATAGGTACATCCATTGATAGCCCTGTAACTGATAAGACCTCAGAATGGGAGACAGCTCTTCGGGAACGGCGATCTCTTCTTTTTGAAAATCTTCGCTGAGATCTTTTAAGCGGTCAAGGTACTGGTGGTTGAATTTGTCCATGCTTTGTTCCAGTAGCTTGAAATGGTATTTGTTGATCAGTAGGTTGTTGCCTTCAATTTTGCCGAATTTAAATAGGTCTGCATAATAGGAAAACCATTCCTCCGGTAAAAGGGCATATTCCCCGGAGGGAAGTTGTATTTCCCGGATTCCCTGAAGAATGTATTTTTTAAATTTGATAAAGGGAAAGCTGTAATTTCCAATCGTTACCTTTGCCTTAATATCAAACCAATCCTGCTTCTCCTCAATCGTTGTCTGAAGCTGAATTTCTTCAAGAGAATAGGTCTTCTCATTAAGCTTCTGTTGTATGGTAAAACCTTCTTTTTCGAGTTCCGGTTTGTGTTTTTTCAGCCAGTCGATCAGATCAAAAAGGAAGTTTTCACGCACCAAATGCCCATTCTTATTTTTTGGCAAAGAGAAAAAGCTGTTGAGGTAATTTTCCAGTCCTTTCTTTCTGAGAAGGGCTACTTTTTTATCTTCCCAGTTTTTATCCCGTATAATCTTAAAGAATTTGTAACGGTCGTCTTGGGCTTCCAAAATGACTTTGTTTTCCTGGCCTTTATTGGCATAGAAATGTTCATTGTTATACCGGAAGGAAAGCAGAAGCGCCGATCTGTAAGAGAGGTCGTAAGTAAGGGTGAGTATGGCTTTTTTCTTTGGTATAAGGGTTTCAATATCGAATCCCTTAGGATTAACCCTGAATTTTTTGATATTTGGCAGGGCAAATGACTCAAACCATTTTTTTTCAAATTTTTTAGGAACAATGATGTAGTCTTTTTTGAAGAAGGGCTCAAGCTTTTTTGCATCGATGTCCTCGAAGGAATATAAAGCGTTATCGATTATCATGCGGCAGGGGTCATGTGAAAGTATCCAGTAAGGTTTGTCCAGCAGATGGATATCCCGGCCACTCTGATTGATTGAGAGATGATAGCGGGTTTCGTTGGTTTGTTTGTCAATGTTGAAAATGGTTTTGGCTTGTTCTTTCATCACCTCTATTTGATTGGTTTTGTTGATGAATTGATATTTGTCCTTGAAGTAGACTTCAATATCTGTTTTTCTCAGTTCATCTACCAACCTGGAATGTTTCCTTTCAATGTAAGGCCTTATCCTTTTTTCAACATCTTCTTGTTTTACAGCCCTGAAGAATTCTTTCGGGGTTTGATGCTTTTTGTTTCCAAATAATTTGTAAAGCTGTTTATCACTATATTCCCGGGCAATGTTAAATATATTTTTCTGATGATCATTCAGGTAGGCTTCATACCTGGAATAGTTCAGCTCGTTCAATTGTGCTTCAATGGGGAAGAAGCCTTTGTTTTCCGTTTTATTTATGATCAGTGGCCTGGCAACAGGACCAAAAGTATTGTCCGGAATTATACCAATGATGAATGTTTCGGTCATAAGTCGAATAAAATGGTTGTCAAAATTAATCATTTAACCCGAATTATTCATAATTCTGACGCTATTGAAAAACCTGGCTTTTTGCTTCATTATTTTTCGCAAAAAGCCGGTTTTTCTAAAGCGGGGTTACCTGCCCGCCTGCGCTAGCTTCGGCGGGCCTGCATCCTTCCCGCAAATCCTCCCGCATTCATAAACTTCACTACGTTTGTTTATAAATAATGCAGGGTAAAATGCAGTGAAAAGGAGAATGATAATGATTTATTAACAATCCGTCCACTCACTACATTTTTTCAATAACTTATGTCAGGAACAATGATTATTTATATCTTTACACAAATTTTAATAAAATTTCCGGAAGAATAATTTTGTCAGTTTATGGGGGTTTTATCCGGAAAATAGATTTTTACCCATTGTAAAATTTATTAATATGTCCCAGATAATAAGGAAACAAGAAATGGCCAGAGGTACGGTGGTCCGGTTTGAAATAGAGGCGCCGCTCATTGCCCGAAAGGCAAAAGCGGGCCATTTTGTTATTGTAAGGGTAAATGAGACGGGAGAGCGGATACCTTTGACCATTGCCGATAAGGATGAATTTACGGGAAGTATTACAATCATTTTTCAGGTGGTGGGAAAGACGACCGCTCTGATGCGTTCGTTGAATGAAGGTGATATCATAAAGGATGTCGTAGGGCCCCTGGGTAATCCTGCGGAGATAGAAAACATGGGAACAGTGTTAATGGTAGGTGGTGGAACGGGTATTGCCATTTTGCATCATGTGACAAAGGCATTTATGGAAGCAGGGAATCATGTTTTGGGCATTATAGGATCGCAGACAAAAGACCTGCTTTTTCTCGAGAATGAAATGAGGAGTTATTGTCATGAACTTACCGTAACAACAGATGATGGCAGTTACGGGGAAAAGGGTTTTGTAACCGATCCGTTGAAGAGATACCTGGAGACCCGCAGCGATATTAAACTGGTATATGCCATCGGGCCTGTTGTGATGATGAAGAATGTATGTAAGCTTACTGAAAAGTATAACATTCCGACCAAGGTAAGCCTGAATACCATTATGATCGATGGTACGGGTATGTGTGGAGGTTGCCGGGTAGATGTAGGCAATCAGACCCAATTCTGCTGTGTCGATGGTCCCGATTTCGACGGGCATGCAGTAGATTTTGAGGAGCTTGAAAATCGGAATGCCCTGTACACAAAGCAAGAGCAGGAATCCTTGCTGTTTTCAATCCACCAGAACAATAAAGAGGGATAGGTTTATAGATTCCTCACATATTGTCAGAACCCCAATTGTAACAATAAATACTGCTATATGGAAATTCAACATAAAAAAAGCTTAAGAAAACACACTTACCTGAAAGCTTATTGTCCGCATTGCAAAAGAAATTTAAATGCAGGAAAATCTGAAGAGAGGAAACTGAAGTTGAAAGCCATATATAAACAAGAAGAGATCAGTCTCCAATCAAGCCC
Source organism: Bacteroidales bacterium (assembly GCA_018334875.1). Classification (NCBI taxonomy): domain Bacteria; kingdom Pseudomonadati; phylum Bacteroidota; class Bacteroidia; order Bacteroidales; species Bacteroidales bacterium. The sequence goes on from JAGXLC010000059.1 coordinate 8,249, forward strand.
CTATCTTGAAGATTTTGATTTGAAAGCCTCTTTCACCGTCGATAAAGGAGAGGTTTTTGATGATATTTTTTGCCCTCTATGTGGTGCAAGTTTGGTGCGTTCTGATATTCATTGCAGGGAGTGCGGAAATCAGGGAGCAGAAATCATTATCGCAGCAGACGAGAAACTGATACCTTTCTATATATGTCTGGGAAACGGGTGTGAATGGCACGGTCTTTCAAAAGCGGATGAAAGAAAGATCAGGAAGATTCCCAGGCAGGATATGCCTGAGCAGGATGAGCTATTAAGGGTAAATAATTTTGAGGAAGTTCCTTATGGATATACCTCTGAGCTTGCTATGCTGGAGGCTGAAAGATGTATTCAATGCAAGAACCCCAAATGTGTGGAGGGCTGTCCTGTTAATGTGGATATTCCCGGATTCATCTCCCTTGTAGCCGGAGGAGAATTTAATGAGGCGGCCAAATTGATCAAGAGGGATAATATATTGCCTGCCATTTGTGGCCGGGTTTGTCCTCAGGAAGATCAATGTGAGGCCCTTTGTATTATGGGTAAAAAGGGTGAGCCTGTGGCTATTGGCAGACTTGAAAGGTTCGTTGCAGATTATGAAAGGGAAAAGGACCTTGTAAAAAAACCGGTTATTGAAGGAAATAACGGAAAAGGGATAGCCATAGTGGGATCGGGACCTGCCGGGCTTACAGCAGCAGCCGATCTTAGGAAACGGGGTTATTCGGTAACCGTTTATGAAGCTTTACATGAAACGGGAGGTGTTCTAACTTATGGAATACCCGAATTCCGACTGCCTAAATCCGTTGTTCAGTTCGAGATTGACTATTTGAAGGGAATGGGTTGCCGGATTGAGGTAGATCATGTTATAGGGGCTACCATCACTGTAGATGAACTGCTGGAACAGTATGATGCTGTGTTTGTTGGTGTGGGAGCTGGTTTGCCTAAGTTTATGAGGATAGAAGGAGAAAATTTGGGAAATGTTTTTTCAGCAAATGAGTATCTTACCCGGATGAATTTAATGAAAGCCTATAAATTTCCGGATTATGACACGCCTATGCCCCTTGGCAATAATATTGTGGTCATTGGTGGAGGCAATGTTGCTATGGATAGTGCAAGAACCGCCATTCGATCCGGTGCAAAAGAGGTCACCATTGTTTACCGGAGGTCCAGGGAGGAAATGCCCGCCAGGGAGGAAGAAATACATCATGCCGAAGAGGAGGGCGTTAAATTCCGTCTGTTAACAAGCCCGGTACGTTATATAGGTACAGATTACAAAACGGTAAAAGGTGTGGAATGTATGGAAATGCAACTGGGTGAACCCGATGAATCGGGCAGGAGAAGACCTGTGCCCATAGAAGGTTCTAACTATACAATAGATTGTGATGTGGCTATCGTTGCCATAGGTACAGAAGCCAATCCGACAATATTCAAGTCAACTCCTGATATTGAGAGAAACAAGTGGGGCTACATCAAAACGGATACCCAAACCAATGAAACCACAAAGGAATTCGTATATGCCGGAGGCGATATTGTTACCGGATCGGCTACCGTAATCGAGGCAATGGGTGCCGGCAGGCTTGCTGCGAACGCTATGCATCAAAAACTCTCTGAACTTTCCGTGCACAGTGAGTGAAAGGAATCGTATGAGGGTGAAATTTTTGATTGATTTCAGTAAGGAATATTTTCGTTAACAAAAATGAACAGCATATGAAAGATTTTACAACCGTAAACGATATTCTTGATTTTGCCATGAATTCCGAACAGGAGTCGGTTGATTTTTATAAAGATCTTGCAGAAAATGCCACGAATGAAGGTATGCGGGAGGTATTCAACCAGTTCGCCCAGGAAGAAATCAATCATAAGGCCAGGATAATGAAGATTAAAGACGAAGGATCCTTTGATCTGCCCGGGGAGAAATTACATGATTTAAAGGTAAGCGATTATATGGTCAGCGTAAAGCCACATCCGGATATGAATTACCAGGATGCCCTGGTATTGGCAATGAATAAAGAAAAGGCCACATTCCGGCTTTATATGGATCTGGCTGAAAAAGCGCCGACCGAAGAGATGAAAAAATTGTTTTTGACCCTTGCTCAGGAAGAATCCAGGCACAAGCTGCGGTTTGAGCTGGAGTATGATGATTATGTTCTGAGGGAAAACTAAAGGTGTGATCCGGTATTGCTTATATGGCCCAAGCCCGGTATATTACAGCTTATTATTCTTGTAAAGCGAATGTTTTTAATTTGGGTGAAGCTTTATTACTTTTGCAGGATAACTAAAATTCGATAAAAGGAGTGAAAGCATTTAAGGTATATGCACTGGTTTTAATTCTTGTTCTTTTCTCCTCTCTTCCGGTAATTGCGCAGGAAGATAGAGTTGAGGTTGAGCGGTCAGATGAAAAGGTCATGATTGGCGGAGAGGTTTATTATGTACATGTTGTAAAGAAAGGACAAACGCTATATTCTATAAGTAAAGCCTATAATGTTGGGCAGAAAGAGATAGCCCGGGAAAATCCGGATATTTTAATGGGATTGAGAACCGGGCAGGCTCTGAAAATTCCTTTTCGCCCTGAAAAGGAGGAAGAAACCAAAGCAAAGGATACCACTCAGTATTATTACCACGAAGTAAAAGCAGGGGAGACGCTGTTTTCGCTCTCAAGACGCTATCAGGTTTCCGAAGAGGTAATTAAGAAGTATAATCCAGTGTTGTATGAAGAAGAATTACAGGCCCGGCAGGTTTATAGGATTCCTAAGCAACCGGAATTGGCTGAGGAGGATTCTACGCGTGCCAAGACGGTATCAGGGGAAGATTATATATTACACGAAGTAAAGAAAAAGGAAACGCTTTATTCCCTTTCCAAACAATATGGACTGGAAATCAGAGATATCATTCAGGCCAATGAGAAGCTGCAGGATGAGGAATTGCAATATGGTTCAGTAATCAAAATACCTAAGAAAGAAGAGAAAGAAGAGGAATTGCTGACCACCGGTGAAGATCAAATGGCTTACGACACGGTACCATCGCATTATCAGGCGATGCGTGAATATGCACCTACATGTGATTCTTCCGATTATTTCAAGAACAATGTTGTGGAGGTGGGTGTTTTTCTGCCTTTTTTTCTGGAAGAGAATGCGGAGCAATTTTATATTGACAGTTCCAAAACCAATGACGAAGGAGAGAAAATCTACAAAAAAGTTCAAAGGGATCCATTCTATATCTATCCCCGTTCTCAGAATTTTATCCGGTTTTATGAGGGCATGCTTGTTGCCCTTGATTCACTGTCAAATAAGGGAGTTTCCGTCAGGCTAAAAGTATTTGATACGGCAGATGATCCCGATAAAGTAAAGCAGATTCTTTCGGACAACTCTCTGGAGAATCTTGATTTAATCATCGGTCCGGTATATCAGGAATGTTTTTCCGTAATGGCAGATTTTGCCAAAGAAAATCAGATTCATATCGTTTCCCCGTTTTCAAGAGAAAATAAAATTTTAGCGGATAATCCCTATGTGATACAGATTCGTCCTTCCAGGGAAGCTCAGCTTGATCAGTTCGTTTCTTATATTTCCTCTTATAGTGACAACAATATGATTATGGTTCACTCGGGGGATAGCCTCTATTATCCCAGGATCAGGAGGTATAAGCAAAGACTTTTCAACAGGATGTCCCAGGATACTTCCTTTGGAGATGTACGGTTTAAAGAAGTTGCATTTAAAGACAGCATGTTTTACCTGGAACAGGCCATGAATAAAGGCGAAGAAAATATTATCATGGTTCCTTCCGAGGATGAAGCTTTTGTCACGGATGTGGTAACAAATCTGAATACACTTGCCAAAAAGGGTTATGATATGCGGGTTTTTGGTTATTCCAACTGGCAGGATTTTGTGAATATTGAACTGGAATATTTCTATAACATCAATCTCTCCCTGTACACATCATTTCATGTTAATTACCAGGATGACCTCATTAACCCGGTTATTCGAAATTATAGGGCAATGTTCAGTTCAGAACCCGGCTCTTATGCCTTTCATGGTTTCGATATAGGTTATTATTTCCTGAATGCGATGTACCGTTTTGGAAGAGACTTTGAAAAATGCCTTCCATATTACGACATTTCCTTGTGCCATTCCAACTATAAATTTTATAGGCCCTATCGGCGGAGTGGTCTGGAGAACGTGTCCCTTAATATTTTAAGATACAGGGATGATCTAACCATTCAAACCATTGACCTGAATAAAACCTTTAATTCCGCACTGAAAACGGAATGATGCGGAACACCCATGCCAATGGATTTGCGTTCAAATTCTCTTTGACTTTATGGACAATCGCTTTTTATGCCATAAAACAGAGTGCCGGTTTGGATAAATTTTCAAATTTGTTTTATCTTTAAAGTTTTTAAAATTTAATAAGAAAGGAGTAACCATGTCAAACTATCATGAACCTGTTAATGAATTAAGTGAAGAAGCCCGAAATTTCACAAGGGCTTTAAATAGCCTGAAAGAAGAAATCGAGGCTGTCGATTGGTATCATCAGAGAGTGGATACAAGTAATGATCAAACTTTAAAAGACATTCTTGCCCACAACAGGGATGAGGAAATTGAACATGCCTGCATGGCTCTTGAATGGTTAAGAAGAAATATGCCCGGATGGGATGAGGAACTTCGGAACTGGTTATTCAGGGAAGGCGATATTGTCCATGAGGAACAGGGTGAAGATCAGGGTGATACAAGTACAACACAAAATAACGATTTAGGTATTGGTAAATTAAAGTAAAAGGAGGAGATATGGATATATTAAGAAAGTCTTTAGCACCAATTAACCAGGAAGCCTGGGATGAGATCAATGAACAGGCAAAGGTAGTATTTCAAAATGTACTTACTGCCCGCAAAATTGCAGATGTTGAGGGGCCGAAAGGTTTCGACTTTGGAGGTGTGAGCGTTGGAAGGCTTAATGTGGATGAAAACCAGAAGGAGGATGCTGTGAAGTATGGCATTAACCGTATCCAGCCACTGATGGAAACCCGGAAATCATTTAAACTGAATATATGGGAGTTGGATAATGCCGTAAGGGGAGCTGCTGATGTTGATTTGGAAGAGATGGAGAAAGCCGCCCGGGAAATTGGTGAATTCGAAGAGAAAGCCATTTATTTGGGGTTTGAGAAAGCTTGTATTAAAGGCTTGAAGGAAGTTTCCGATCATGATACCATGAAGTTTCCCGGGGAAGCGAAGGAAATATTGAAAGCCGTGGTTGATGCCATTAGCGCAATGAAAAGGGCTTTTGTTGAAGGGCCTTATCATCTGGTTGTGGGAAATGATAAATGGCAGAGCCTTCATATTCATACCGGAGGCTATCCGTTGAAGCGCCAGGTAGAAGACGTTATCGGCGGTCAGATCATCCTGAACCCCAATATTGATGAAGGGTTCTTGGTTTCAGGCCGGGGAGGTGACTTTCAGTTAACACTCGGCCAGGATCTTTCAATAGGCTATGAATCGCATAACGAGAAAGAGGTACAATTATATTTCACCGAATCTTTTACTTTTAGAACGCTGGAACCTGCAGCGGTGATTGTATTTGAGTAATATAAATGTTTACTGTCAGTTCCCGGGGGTGTATAAGGAATACCGGAAAACATGCTTGGATTTTCCGTTTCCGGTACACCCTTTTTAGAGTGATTTTAAATAACGCACCGGCTTTTTGAAGTACACCACATCATCCGTATCAAAGGACCTTAGGAGCATGAATTGACCGAAGTCATTATTCGGATAAACATGATTTTTATCATTTCTTTGCTTTAGAAACCATTCTATTTTTAGCACTAATGGAAATGCAATGTAACAAAAATGAAATGTTATATAAATAACAGTGTTAGCAAAATAACAGTAATCTAAATCAAAAATTGTGGATATGCCTGAAATTAAAGAATTAGTCAAAGATTTAGCAGACCAACATGGAAGAAACCGTGAAAGTTTGCTTCCCATTTTACAGGGAATTGTCAAAAAGAAGCGACATGTTTCAGAGAATGCAATGGTTGAGGTAGCCAGGGAACTGGATATGTCTGCAGCCCTGGTTTATGGTACGGCAACTTTCTATTCCTTTCTGGATACTGAACCCAGGGGAAAATATGTGATTCGCTTGTGCCGAACCATTACATGTGATATGCATGGTAAAAAGGAGATTATGGACACGCTTAAGGACCTGTTAAAGATTAATGTCGGAGAAACTACCAAGGACAATCGTTTCACCTTGCTTGAAACCAATTGTCTTGGTTGGTGTCATAAAGGTCCTGCCATGCTCATTAATGAAAAACCTTATACTGAGCTAACTCCGGACAAGGTAAGTGAAATTATTGAGGAGTATTTGAAGCAAGAAATTGAATAACAAACAATTAAAAAACATTCGTTATGCAAGATACAACGAGAAAACTTAAAAGGGTCGATCTAATATTCACAGAAGATTGCAGCTACAAGGGTATTCTTGAGCAGACCCTAAAAAGACCAAAAGAAGAAATTATTCAGGATGTCCTTGATTCAGGATTAAGGGGCCGGGGTGGTGCCGGCTTTCCTACCGGCTTAAAGTGGAAATTTACTGCCCAGGAGAAAAGCGATGAAAAATTTGTTATTTGTAATGCTGATGAAGGAGAGCCCGGAACCTTTAAAGACCGGGAAATATTGTTAAAGGTACCTCATAAAGTTTTTGGCGGCATGGCTGTTTGTGCCTATGTCATTGGTGCCAAAGAAGGATATATGTACCTTAGAGGTGAATATGAATTTCTGAAAGAGGATATACAAAAACAAATTGATGAATTCCATGAAAAACTGGATGATTTAGGGTTTGATTTCAGGATTAAGCTTCTTCTGGGTAGCGGAGCTTACATTTGTGGTGAAGAAAGTGCCTTATTTGAGTCTATGGAAGGAAAAAGAGGAGAACCCCGAAACAAACCGCCTTATCCGACTCAAAAAGGATTTAGAAACGAGCCTACAGTGATAAACAATGTGGAAACACTGGTCTATGCACTGATGATATGCAACATTGGGTCCCAGAAATTTCAGGAACTGGGTACTGCCGATTCCAGAGGATCCAAAGTGTTTTCCGTATCAGGAGATACCCCTATTCCCGGGATCTATGAACTGGAACTTGGAATGTCACTGGCTGAATTTGTTGAAGAATTTGGCGATGGAGATACGAAATCCGTTCAGGTCGGAGGCGCCGCAGGTTTCTGTGTCCCCAGAAAAAATTTTAATGACACCATTATTGGTTTCGAAGGAGTGCCTACCGGGGGTTCTATGATGCTTTTTAATAGTTCCCGGTCTATGTATAATGTACTGCGCAATTATGTGGAATTTTTCCGTGAAGAATCCTGTGGCCAGTGTACCCCTTGCAGGGTTGGCTGCCAGCAGTTACTGAAAGGAATTGAAGAGGTCAAAAGGGGCAAACAACCCACTACATATTTGCAAACTTTAATGAGGTTGACTGAAGTGATGAAAATGACTGCCAAATGCGGATTGGGTCAGTCGGTGGCCAATTCATTCTCATCCATTGTGGATAACTTTAAAGAGGAAATGATATATTAATCTTTTGTGGAATACAATAAAAATAATGATATAATGGCTGAAAAGGTAAATTTAAAAATAGACGGCATTGATGTAAGTATTGATAAGGGACTTACCGTTCTCGATGCCTCAAGAAAACTGGGATTACATATTCCCACCCTTTGCTATCATGAGGATCTATGTATTGCGGGAAACTGCAGGGTTTGTATGGTAGAGCGGGAAGGTGCTGACAATCTGATCCCTTCCTGTGCCACCATGGCTGAAGAAGGAATGGAAATTTATACCAATACATTGAAGGTTCGTCGTGCAAGAAGGTATATTGTGGATCTGCTGCTGTCAGAACACAGGGAAGACTGCACGAAGTGCTATAAAAACGGCAACTGTGAACTGCAATCCCTGGCCAGCGATACGATCATCAGTGGAGAATACCTTTTTGCGGATCTGGTACCGGATAAGAACCTGACTATTGATCAGTATTCTCCTTCCATTATGAAAGATGATGGAAAATGCGTCCGTTGCCAGCGATGTGTTCGTACCTGCACCGAATTGCAGCACGTAAGTGCCCTTGGTGTTGCCTATAGAGGGCATGAAATGAAGATTTCCACTTTCTTTGAGAATCCGATGATCGATGTGGTATGTACCAACTGTGGACAGTGTGTCAACCGTTGTCCTACCGGGGCTTTGGTTGAGCGCAATTATATTGATCAGGTTTTTGATGCCATCTACGATGATGACAAGCATGTGGTGGTACAAACCGCACCCGCCGTTCGTGTGGCTTTGGGCGAAGAGCTCGGCTTTGATGTGGGAGAACGTGTGACGGGTAAGATGGTGACCGCCCTGAAACGCATCGGTTTTGATTCGGTGCTGGATACCGATTGGTCTGCCGACCTGACCATCATGGAGGAAGGTACCGAATTGCTCACCAGACTTAAAAAAGCACTGGTAGACAAAGATCCGGATGTGAAACTGCCGATGACCACTTCCTGTTCACCCGGCTGGATCAAATTCATTGAACATACTTATCCCGAATATCTGGAAAATGTTTCTACCTGTAAATCACCACAGCAAATGTTCGGGGCATTGGCGAAAACCTACTATGCTCAGAAGAAGAATCTTGATCCGGATGATGTTGTTTCTGTATCGGTAATGCCTTGTACGGCTAAAAAATATGAGGCCGACCGACCGGAAATGAGAGATAGCGGCCATAAAGATGTCGATTATGTATTGACAACACGGGAAATAGCTATGATGATCCGCCAGGCAGGAGTCAACTTCCTTAATCTTCCTGATTCACGATATGACAGCATTATGGGTGAATCGTCCGGTGCAGGAGTAATATTCGGAGCATCCGGCGGCGTGATGGAAGCAGCATTGCGTACTGCCTACGAAGTCGTTACCGGTAAAGAAGTGCCTTTCAACAACTTGAACATTAATCCTGTACGCGGAATGGAAGGAGTACGTGAAGCTTCCATTGTTATTGAGGGAGCCAAGGACGAATGGAAGTTTCTCGAAGGCGCTGAACTGAAAACGGTGGTTGCCCATGGCCTCACCAATGCAGAACAGGTGATGCAAAAAATTCAAGAAGGCAAAGCCGACTGGCATTTTATTGAGATCATGGCATGTCCCGGCGGATGTCTCGGTGGCGGAGGTCAGCCTATACCAACCACACCGGAGATCAGGCAAAAACGTGCCGACGCCATTTACGAGGAAGATGCCAATATGACGATACGTAAGTCGCATGAGAATCCTGAAATACAGTCAATATACAAAGAGTTCCTGGGCGAGCCGCTAGGTGAAAAGTCACATCACCTGCTGCATACGCACTATAAAGAACGTCAGCGTTACTAATCGCGAATACATTACCTTACCTGGCAAGTTTTGCCAAAAAAAGCAAGGATTTGACCGGTAAGTACCAATAGTATAATTGGCAGCGTAGTGATAAAGAAGTTGAACTTCTGAAGCACTACGCTGCCATTTTTTTATCTGGATTGGAGTTCTTCGAGATGGCCTTTCTTATATTGCCTGTAAAGCTCCGTAAATTCCTGTGAAAAGTTCAAAAATTTAGTCAAGATTAATTATTTTGAGAATATTCTCATTATTTTTGCGTTCATTAATAACAAAGGATTGATTTTATTGAACTATAAAATAAGGAGAAATCAAATATGCAAGTGACAACGGATGTTCAATGGCTGGATAATTTGTTACCTGAAGGGATCACCATTCCTTCATCTACATTGATAAGCGGACCTGGTGGAACCGGTAAACCTTTGGTTGGATTTGCGTTTTTGTCTGCCTGGTTAAAAGCTGGTGGGTCGGTGATTGCTATGCCCCTGCAATACCCCAATCCTGAACTGACTAAATCGGCCATGTCCAGGTTGTACAATATTGATCTGAATGATTATCCCGGAAGAATGGTGTATATTCAGTTTGATCCGCAGGCGGATAGAAGTGAAAGGATAAGTGGGGATATGTTGAGGGCCAACATGGTCAAACCCGAGGTATGGGATGAAACCATCGAGCAGGCTGAAAAGATGGTAGAACATAATGGTCCGGGTACCCTTGTATTTGGGTCTGCATTGAATTTGTTGCTTTTTTCCCAGACCTATCAAAACAGCATGTTAAGAAAGCTGGAGGATACCCTTAAAAATGATAAAAGCCGGACCTATCTCTTTGCAGTAAGTACCAGTGCCCTGGCTGATAAAATTAAGGCCCTGGAAGATGCAGCCGACAATCTGATGTTTACAAGAATTGAAAAGCCCGGAAAGCTTTTCTTCAGAATAGAGCGAATGAAAGACGTGGAATTTTCCGCTCAGGAAGCACAGGTACCGATTGGAAAAGAAATGCTGGATGAACTGAGCCAGGTGGCTGATTCAACCCGGAAGACCAGGATTCCGGAAATCCGGAAAATTTAATGCAGACTTGAGTTTAACTGATAATAAAAACGCTTGGCTATGAAAATTACCATTCTTTACGATAATAAAACGTTTAGGCAGGAACTAAAACCCGACT
>JAGXLC010000060.1 GCA_018334875.1 Bacteroidales bacterium
CTGGTCGCATTATCTACGAGGATACCAGAGGGTTCACTATTTTCTACATATACCTTTCCGCCTTCAACATCCGTTTCTGCAGTTATACCCGCTCGCTCCAGTGCTTCTGAATTGACCAGGGCTGCATGCCCGTCAATCCGGTTCAGAAAAACCGGTTTATCCGGAAACAGCTTGTCCAGCTTTTCTTTGGTTGGGAATTTCGTGTCTTCCCAGTCGTTCTGATCCCAACCTCTGCCCAGTATCCATTCGGCATCATGGGTCTGATCATATTGCTTCAGCTTCTCCAGAATTGCTTCGAATGACGATGTCCCCACCAGATCTACCTGCCGCAGATCCATGGAATAACCATAGAAATGGCAATGCGCATCAATAAAACCCGGATACACGGGTCTATCTTCAAGATCCAGCGTTTTGTCACCGGAATACGCTCTGGTAATTTCTTCCGTGGCACCAACTTTTAGTATTTTTCCATTCTTAACCGCAAAGGCTGAAGCGACGGTGAAATTGTCATCTACGGTGTAAACCTTTGCATTCTTGACGATCAGATCGGCATCTTTTTTCATATTTCCGCAGGAAAAGGTTATCAAGGATAATACAGAGAGGATAATGAGAATGTTTTTCATTTGCAGCCTGTGTTTTTTTATTAATTAGTGTTTGTCCATAAAGTCAAAGAGATTTGAACGAGTCTCGTCTAGAATGTTCGCTGGCAAGGCTTGCGAGTTATGAATGCCAAATGTAGAGACGTACGGCCGTACGTCTCTACCAGATGTAATTGACTGGCATGAAAAACGAGCGTAACGCAGCCAGCGGATATTATAGACAGACTCTAATTGAGGCAAAGGTAATAAAATCCTGCTGTCCTGATGTTATCCTTATCGATGAACAAATAAGATTTCAGGATCAGCTATTCCAAAACCATTGGAAAGCAAGAAGACGGGCAGAACCTTCCCTTCATACCTCAGGATAAATTGCGGGGAAGTATCCGGTTTGAAAAGGAAAGCTGGTTGAGCTTTCAGCAACCGTTTGTGGATTTTGGCGTTGATTATGCATTCAGTCAAGAGCATCCCTCGCGGTTTGAAACGCCCACTGCTGATTATTTACTGGTGGACTTTCGGGTAGGGGGAACTTCGAATCTGTTATCTCAGCGGATCAGCTATGGAATCAAGGTGGACAACCTGTTTGATGTTAAATACATCGACCATCTGTCCACACTGAAAAATCTGAATTATTACAACATGGGTAGAAATGTGGTATTTTGGGTGAAGATTCCTTTTAAAGCAGGATTATAAGACTTCTTCATGAGTCCGGATCGTAAAAGCCTTACCTGAGAAGTACTTCAATTAATGTTTTCTACAGATAACCTGGTTCGATGAGCCAGGTTTCTGTTTATAGGCCCTCGTTGGTTCGGTCAACATCCTCTGAGGATCATGTCGATATCCTCTGAGGGTCTCCGGATATCTTTAAGGGGTATCTCTTATACCTCATAGGATGGTTAGTGAACACCTTTTTTGGCTATCTTACTATCCTCCGGGAGTCTCATGATATTCCCAAAAGATATTTATTGGGCTTTTCCGGGCCTTTTCTATAACCTTTTGAGATACTGGACGGTCATCAGAGGACCCTTGAACCCTCCTCGGAGGACCCCTAAACCATCATCCAGGGAGTACTCAACCCTCCTTTGAGGACCCTCGAACCTTCCTTTGAGGATCCTCGCACCCTCCTCAGAGGTCCCCCCTAAACCATCATCCAGGGAGTATCGGACCCTCCTCAGAGGTCCCCTGAACTAGTGCCTGATACTTTCGGAAAGTTCCGAAACCCTGTTTCATGTTTAAAACTCTCGGATGGATGACAATAAATGAAAACCATAACAAACAAAGATCAATATCATTCAACTCCCCTCCGCAGCTTTTCAGGTTTTGCTCCCGCAGAATGCGGGACCAACTTCTTCCTCAAACCTCAACCCCTTTCTAACAACCCAATGACCCTTGCATTCTTCTGCCAACTGAGGCATTTGGTTTGCCAACTGCCAACTATTTTACTAAATCTTATGTCCTTAAATTTCATTCTACAATATAGTAAACTGCCAACTTTTTCTCAACTCCCGTCAAACCTTCAAACAATCAAACTCTTGTCAAACAACTTAATGACCATAAATGACAATTGAATGACCACCGAATGACTATTGAATATCTCTGCCAACTTTAGCTTTCAGGGGTTGCCAACTGCCAATTGCCAACTGCCAACTTTTTCACTCCTGTCAAACCCTCAAACAATCAAACTCTTTGTCGAACGTTCAAACATTCAAACTTTAGATGTATTCCATCGTAACCTCTTTGAGAAACTTCTCTTCCAGCGTATTGGCAATCCTTTTTACCACCGTTCTGCGGATTTCAAGTTCTACAGGCAGATTGGGATCCTGATGGGCCTCGTTGATCCGTGTTCCAATAACAAAATGGATGTTATCGCTGTCTTTCAGGAGTCTGACAATTTGATCGGCAGGGCCTTTCTTCAGGACATAATTGCTGTTGTAGTGTTTTAAAATATCGGCTACCTTGCTGAGCGTTAAGATGCCCTCGGTAACAAGGTCCACTCCTTCCATATAGGATACAGGAGGAAGGTCGGGGTCTTCAAATTCAAAGCTGTCTTCAATTTCCGTATTGAGCTCCCGGGCAATGATATCGCCGGTGGTGGCCCCCATAATGATTTTGCTTCCCTCAAAGGTTTTGACTGTATTGGCGAGTCTTTTGTCATTACCGGATTCGAAAGGAGGTCCGGTACAGATAAGCAGTCTCCTGGGTTCTCTGAAATAAACGGCGCAGCAAGAGGTGTCGTCTTTGGCGTAGTAACCGTCGTTTTGATAGGCCATGTTCACAATTTTGGTGGAGAGTTTGTTGGCAGAAATGTCGGGATTATTATATACCAGTCTTTTGACAAACTCCTGAAAGTTTTCATGTCCCCAGCCGAATGGATATTTATCTGTTCCAAGCCCAGCTTGAACTATGCCATCGGATCCCACAATGATGCGGTCTTCTTTTTTGGGTTCAAAACTGCAGCTTCTTAGTTCTTTGCCTCTGTTTTCTTCACTTTCCAGAACAATCTTTTCCCATTTGGGCTTGTAAATTTTATGACCCCGCAAGATAATGGCTTTGGGATTGTCGTATTCCAGAATGGTTGCTTTTCCGTTGTAGTAATCTATATCTATAATGGTAAAGGTGGCATAACTGATCTTTCTGGTTTTATCCACGGGCAGGGTGTTCATGATGATTTCCGCAATGGTTTGAACGTCCTTGTGCTCCTTTGTGAAATTGAGCGCCATGGTGGAGGTAAGCGTAGCCAGCATGTTGGCTTTCACTCCATGGCCCAGGCCATCAGAAAGCACAAGAATCAGCCTGTTTTCCTCCTTGTATTTTTCGGATAGAAAAACATCCCCACAGATCCTTTCTTCTTCATGGTTCTTTTGCTTGACCTCGACTTCTATATGGAAATCATTGCTCATTGGAACTATCGTCTTTCTTTTCTTGTTTTTCCGAATCCCCTGGATTTTGAGGTTTTATCGATTTTTCGGACCGATAAAATTCGATGATGGAGTTGAGCATCTGCTCTGTTTCCGAAGCACCCTCACCCAGCAGATATCCAATTTTCTGTACCATCTCCAGGTTTTTGTCAATCACTTCAGTGACCCTTTTTATTACTTGTTCTTTCCGTATCTCCGGCGCATACATATCCCTTAACACCGCTCCCACGATTTTTCCCTTTTTGATATTGAATATAGAAAGGTTCAACAGTTTTTCTTCCAGGTAAATGTCTCTGTTTACTATATTTTGCTGATTTTCCAGTACGTGGGAAAAAAGGGTGAGGATGTTATGGGGAAGCAGGGATTTCAGATCGGCGCCAATAAGGCCGGGAATGACTTCATTGATGGCCTGGGCTTCATCTCCCAGATGATCAACGAAGGTTTTGTTGGATTGTACTACTTTCAGGTTTTGGTCAATGATCACCACCGCGGAGGGCAGTTTTTGAAGCATTGCGTTGATGGTTTCCGATGCTTCTTTGGCGGCCTGTTTTTCCTTGCGCGCTTTTTGCTCGGATTCTTTCAGTGCTTTTTGGGTTTGGGCCAGCTTTTCATTTGTGGTCCGGAGGGCTTTATTGTACTCGTTGCGGTTTCTTAAGGTATAGCTCAGGCACATCTCGGTTTTGGCCAGGCCTTTCGATACGGCGATGGCAAAATCTCTGCATGAAGGATAACCACAGGCACTGCAACCTACATTGCTTTGGTTGTTGTCTTTTCCGATGGCTTTCAGTACTTCCTGGATCTTCTCCTCGGAGGGGGCTTCGAGGCGCTGATCATCGGCCTGAAAACCCCTGGAAAAGTCCAGGTTGATATACTGGGCTATTTCTTCTTCCCAGGCTTTTTTATCGAAGGTTTCCAGCCTCTTATTGGCATAGTCGATTACCCGGGATCTCCGGTTATATTTTTTGCCTCCCGGTGATGTTCCTGGTCCCATCAGACATCCTTCGCAGAAAAACAGATTAAAATGGTGCTTGATCTGATTGATCCCTTCTTCAAACTGGTTGATTGCATTGATGGAATTGACTTTGCCCGAACCGTTGATGACAGTTCCCGTTAGCAGATCCTCACTGATTCCTGCGGCCTGAAACAACCCATTGCTAATGGGAAACAAGGAGCCTTTGTATCCGATGGGGGGATCAAAATCGGAGTATTCCATTTTGCTTTCCTGGATGTTGTATTCATCGAATAATTCCCTTAGCTCTACGAAAGTGAGCACAGCATCTATTTTTCCGTCGTCGTTGCTGTGCCGTTTGGCTTCCTCTTTTGAATCTATGCACGGGCCTAAATATACCACATTGATCTGATCCCCGTATTTTTTCCTTACTACTTTGGCTGTGGCTATAGAAGGGGAAACCAGTGGAGCCAGATTATTGATCAGTTCCGGATGGTATTTTTCCACATGGGAGACTACGGCCGGACAATTTGATGTTATGTAATATTTGCCCTTAAAATTGTCGAAAAGTTCCTTGTATTTAAGTGCGATCAGATCAGCACCAAAGGTTACTTCGTTCACATAATCAAAGCCCAGTTGCCTGATCATCTGTACAAACCTACGGTAATCGGCAATATCATCAAATTCTCCTGATATGCTGGGAGCTACAATGGCCACCGTCGGTTCATCCGATTGAAGCAAATCTTTGGCCCGCTGTTTTGAGTCCCGGTAAATAATGGCATCCTGGGGGCAAACTCCTACACAGTGCCCGCATCCTATACATCTTTCGGGAATGATTCTTGCATAATCCGTGTTGACTTTGACCTCTATGGCATTCACCGGACATTCCCTCACACAGGAATAACTCAGGTCACATTTGTCTTTGATGATTTGTATTAAAGACATAATTAATTAAAGATATTTGTGGAAAATTTCATCCAATATATACAACAGTCGGTCGGATGTGATACCGCTGAAAATTTTGCCTTCAAATTTCAGGTTTGGCCCATCCTGACACTTATCCATACAGTGACAACCGCGAAAATATACTTTATCTTCCAGTTGATGTTCTTTGATGTAATTTTTAATAATGTTTACCGCATCTTTGTTTCCCCTTGAGAAACAAGCACTCCCTAAACAGATAATTAACTCCTTCCTGTTGCCTTTTTGGTTCTTATCATTCATAATGAATAAAAGTAAAAATCAAAATTTGAATCCAAGTCCTGTTTTTTTATTTAAACTGAATACAAATTGAAATCTCTCATGAATTGCTCTGCAATAAAATGATTGCAAACTTATTTTATACTATAACCTTTGTTTGTTTTCTTTATTGTTAATAAAATAACATTGTTTATGAAATAACAATTAAATTTTGTAATTTTGACTCACATATAAAGGGGTTAAAATCTGAGCTGTTACAATAAAAATTCAATTTAATGGACAGGGACAAATTAAAAAAAATACTGGAAAGATATCCCTTTGTGGAACGGGAAAATTTGATCCCCATTTTGCAGGATATTCAGTATGAGCAGGGTTATCTTACCGAGGAAGCGGTGAAGGAGGTTGGAAATTATCTGGAGCTTCCCGCAAGCAAAATATATAGTGTGGCGACTTTCTACAGTAAGTTTCAGTTTCAGCCCAGGGGAAAATTTCATATCAAGTTGTGCAGCGGAACCTCCTGTCATATTAAAGGAGCCGCCAGGCTGGAGAAGAAGGTATATAACCTGTTGAATATTATGGACGGCGAAACTTCCCGGGATGGAATGTTTAGTCTTGAAATTGTGACTTGCATGGGGGGATGTAGTTTGGGACCTGTAATGGCCTTAAATAACCGCTATTTTACGGAGGTTACTGAAGATAAGCTTGAAGAGATCATTGAAGATTACAAAGAAAATGAAGAATAGACTTTATGGCGAGTTTTGAAGAAAATACCAGTCAATATAGCCTCATCCAAACCGTTTTGGAAGGGAATGCAGGGGATATGGACGAGAAGGAAAGAGAGGCGGTGGACCATATCAAAGGCGATAAGGTTACACAGCCGGTTATTTCCTTATCTTACAATACCGCAAGTATTGTTGCAGGAGCAGATGAAACTTTTAATGCAATCCGCGATTACCTGGAAGAAAGGGATATCGATGCCCGTTTGAATGTGATTGGCTCATTGGGACTGATTACTGCAGAACCCCTTATGGATGTTCAGTTGCCAGGCAAAGCCCGGGTAACCTTCAGTAACGTTTTTCCTGAGAAAGTTAGCGATATTCTTGATGCAGTCTTCAACAACATCATCCCCAAAGAGTATGTATTGGGTCAGCATCCCACTGATCTGCATGAACCCTGGGAAAACATTGCCTATGTAAATGAGCTGCCATTTTTCCAGACCCAGAAACGACTTATTCTGAAGAATTGCGGCAGAATCAATCCCGGTTCGATAGATGAATATGTTGTCCACGGAGGTTACCGGAGTTTTTTAATGGCTATTCGCAACTATACACCGGAAGAAGTATGTACTTTGGTAGAAGACAGCGGACTAAGGGGAAGAGGTGGGGAAGGATACCCCACAGGGAAGAAATGGAAAACTACACTCAATGCTCCGGCAGAAAAAAGGTTTTTGATATGTAATGCAGGGGAAAGTGATCCGGGTGCTTTTATGGAACGCATGATCATGGAAGGCGATCCACACAGCCTTGTAGAAGCAGTGGCTATAGCCTCCTATGCAATTGGTGCACAGAAGGCCTATATATATCTCGAAAGCGAGTACGAAATGGCCTGCCGGCGGCTGCAAAATGCCATTGACCAGGCCCGGGATTATGGATTGCTGGGACATGACATTTTCAGCAGCGGGTTCAATCTCAACATTCAGCTCCATCAGGGTGCGGGAGCTTATGTATGTGGTGAAGAAACCGCTTTGATTGCCAGTATAGAAGGTAAGAGAGGAATGCCAAGGCCTAAGCCTCCCTATCCTTCTCACAGGGGATTGCATAATCAGCCCACCGTAGTCAACAATATGGAGACGCTGTTGAATGTACCTGTTATTGTCAGGTATGGGGCTGCCAGGTACAAGCAGACAGGAACGGATAAAAGCCCGGGCACAAAAGTTTTCTCTGTTTCCGGTAAGATTGAACGCAGTGGTTTGGTGGAGATACCCATGGGTGTTTCTCTGAGAGAGGTGGTGTATAAAATCGGAGGCGGTGTTCCGGATAATAAAGGCCTGAAGGGTCTGCTACTGGGGGGTCCCGCAGGAGGTGCATTGACCTATGATCACCTGAATACCCGGATCGATTATGAAGAGCTGAAACAACTGGGGTGTACCCTTGGTTCGGGGGCTGTGGTTGTGATGGATGAGCATACCTGTATACTGGATACCGTAAAATATTATATGCATCTGCTGGAAGAAGAGAGCTGTGGAAAATGTATTCCCTGCAGGGAAGGCACCAGAAGGATGCATGAGATACTTGAAAACATTACCAAACGCCCAGAGGAAGAAAATGGTTCATTTACCTTACACCGGTTTAAAGGGGTAATTAATCTGGAAAGACTCGCCCATGTGGTGCAGGACACATCATTGTGTGGTTTGGGGCAGCGGGCCGCCAATCCCGTTTTGAGCACGATCAGCGCTTTCCGGCAGGAGTATGAAGAGCATATTTTCGAGCGAAAATGCCGTGCCGGCGTTTGTCAGGAGCTCAGCACCTTTTATATTGATGTGGATCAATGTACAGGCTGTACCATTTGTGCTCAGAAATGTCCTACAGGGGCCATAGTGGGAAGTGCCAAAAAGCCTCATTTCATTGTACAGGAGCGGTGTATCGGGTGTGCAATATGTTATGAATCCTGTAAGTTCGGAGCCATTATAAGAAAATAAATCCAACATCTATGCAAATTGAAGTTGAAATAAACAATAATCCCATTACTGCCGTAAAAGGGCAGACCATTCTTGATGCCCTTAGAGAGAACGGCATTAAAATACCTACCCTTTGCCGGCTGGAGGATTTTACACCTACGGGAGCATGCCGTTTGTGCGTTGTTGAAGTGGAAGGCATGGACAATCTGGTTCCCGCCTGTTCTTATCCTTTGGAACAGGGTATGAACATCAATACCCATTCCCGCAGAGTCATTGAAGCCCGGAAAATGATTGTAGAACTTTTGTTGTCTAACCATCCGGATGATTGTCTTTATTGTGAAAGAAACGGAAACTGTGAGCTTCAGAATCTTGCGGCGGAATTGAATATCCGGGAGCGCAGGATTTCCGGGAAGAAAAATAGGGCCAAACTCGATCTTTCCAGTTCCGGTATTGTCCATGATCCGGCAAAGTGTGTATTATGCGGAAGATGTATCCGGATTTGTGAAGATATTGTCAATATTACCACGCTTGAATTTAAGGGAAGAGGAAACAGTACTTCTGTAAGCACCGCTTTGAGCAAAGGACTTAATTTTTCAAGTTGTATCCAATGTGGCCAGTGTATTCAGGTATGTCCAACAGGTGCGTTACATGAGAAATCCTATTTTGATCTGATTCAGGAGGCCATTGGGAATAAGAATGAAACGACCACTGTAGCCCATTATTCCCCTTCTGTTGTAGTTACTCTGGCAGAGGAATTTGGATTAAAACCGGGGAAACAGATCGTTGGGCTGATTAATGCTGCTTTAAGGCGGATAGGATTTGACAAAGTTTTTGACGGTAGTTTCGGTTCGGACATTTATATAATGGAACAGGCGGCCGAACTGGAAGACAGATTGGATAAGGAAGAAAACCTGCCCCTGCTGAGCAGTTCCTGTCCCGCATGGATAAAAGATGTAGAGCAAAGTTACCCCGATTTGTTGCCTTATCTTTCAACGGTGAAATCGCCCGAACAAATTTCAGGGGCTATAATTAAAAGATTTTGTTTGGAGAGCAAAGATCAGGGTCAGAATGATGTTTTTTCCGTCGCTATAACCTCTTGCCCTGCCAAAAAATTTGAAGCTCAGCGGCAGGAAATGACCCATAAGGGCATTCCTGATATTGACGCTGTGTTGACAACCCGTGAGCTGGCACGTTTGATCAAGCTTTATGGTATCGATATTCATGCGCTTGATCCTGAGAGTGCGGACGAACCTTTTCATAAGAGCAGCTCAGCAGGAAAACTCCTGGCTTCTGCAGGGGGAACGGGTGAGGCCGTTTTACGAACCTTGTATAGAAATGTTACCGGGAAGGACATGATTCAACCAAAGGTTGGTAAGCTACGGGGAACAAAGCAGTTTAAGGAGGTGAGCCAGGAGATCAGTCATCATCAGGTAAAAGTGGCTGCTGTGAGTCCGCTTAAAGAAGTTAGGGAAATTTTACAGGATATACGAAATGAGGGATGCCATTATCACTATATGGAAGTAATGGCATGTCCCGGAGGCTGTGTCAACGGAGGCGGACAGCCGTTTGTAGAAGGTTCTAAAACAATTCGTAACCGGATTAAAGCCATTCACGGTATAGATGAAAAAAGTACGGTACAGTCTTCCCATAACAATACCATGGTAGATAGTTTTTACAGCAAATATCTTGGAAAGCCTTTCGGGGAAAATTCCAGGAAGATTTTGCACACCAGTTATACGAAAAGGGATATATTACTTTGATATGAAGAAAGAAGAAACAAATATCGATCGGGACCTGATCTATACCATAAAGAATAAATGTCGGGTATGTTATACCTGTGTAAGGGAGTGTCCTGCCAAAGCCATTAAGATTGTAAGCGGTCAGGCGGAAGTAATGAATGAACGGTGTGTGGCATGCGGGAATTGCATTAAGGTATGTAGCCAGGGCGCAAAAGTTTACCTGGATACCAAGGGAAGGGTCTATCAGATGCTTGAAGGCGACAGAAAAAATGTGGCCATAGTAGCTCCCAGTTTTCCCGCTGAATTTTCGGATTTTGAGGACTACAGCGTTCTGGTTGGTATGATTCGCAGACTGGGTTTTGATGTGGTATCCGAAGTCTCTTTCGGTGCCGATTTGGTGGCGAGAAAATATAATGAACTGATTACCAACAATGGTTCCCAGAGGTATATATCTTCCGATTGCCCTGCTATTGCAGCCTATGTAGAGCGGTATCATCCCACCCTTGTGGAGAAACTTGCTCCCGTAGCTTCCCCTGTGGTAGCCATGAGCCGGGTAATGAAAGAAAAATATGGAGATGGGATCAATCTGGTATTTGTGGGTCCTTGTATCGCTAAAAAAGCAGAGACAGATGAGGTGGATGAAATGATTACTTTTGTGGAGTTACGCGAAATGTTGAAAGAAAGTGAAATAGACCGGGAAAAAACAGAGCCTTCGGAATTTGATCCGCCACGAAGCGGACGGGGAGCGATATTTCCTGTTAGTCGCGGACTTCTCCAAACTGCTGGAATCAAGGATGATGTGTTTGACGGAAATATACTTGTGGCCGAAGGAAGAATTGAATTTCAGGAAGCCCTTAAGGAATTTGAAAACGGACAGATCAATTCCCGCCATCTGGAGCTGTTATGTTGTGACGGATGTATTATGGGTCCCGGGACTTCCAAAGAGAACCGACGCCAGTATAACCGCCGCATCCTGGTTCACAATTATGTGCAGCATAAGATCGAACATTTCAATAAAGAGGAATGGAAAGCCAATATTGCCCGATATAAAGATCTGGATCTGACTGTAACATTTGATGCTAAAGATAAGCGGATATCTACACCTTCCCATGAAGAAGTTAATAAGATCCTGCAGTCCATGGGTAAGAATAATCCGGAGGATCATTTAAATTGCGGGGCCTGCGGATACGATACCTGTGAGGACCATGCCATTGCTATCGTAAAAGGGCTGGCAGAAACAGAAATGTGTCTTCCCTATACCATTGAAAAATTGCATAATTCAGTGAAGGAGCTTGCCGTAACCAATGAGAAACTTGTATCCATGCAGCAAACCCTCAGACAAGCAGAAAAACTGGCAAGTATGGGTCAGCTTTCTGCCGGTATTGCTCATGAACTGAATAATCCGCTCGGCGTAGTGATCATGTATGCCAACATATTGCTCGATGAAGTCCCCAAAGATTCTGATCTCTATAACGACCTGAGACTAATCGTGGATCAGACCCACCGATGTAAGCAGATTGTTGGCGGTCTGCTTAACTTTGCCAGAAAAAATCAGGTAACCCGAAATGAAGTAGACCCGGAAAAACTCGTGGAACAAAGTTTCGATGCGGTCGTTGTTCCCGACCATGTACAGGTTAACATCCATACAGAGGGGCTGGATGCAAAAAAAGCTTACCTTGATCAGGAGCAGATGACCCAGATTTTTTCCAACCTGTTTAAAAATGCAATAGATGCCATGCGGGATGGAGGCGTACTGGACATCACCATTGAAAATGACTCTTCTTATATATATTTTACCATTAGCGATACCGGCAAAGGCATCAAAAAGGAAGACCAGGAAAAGATATTCGAGCCTTTTTATACAACGAAGGGAATAGGCAAAGGCACCGGTTTGGGCCTTGCTACGGTATATGGAATTGTGAAGATGCACAACGGTAAAATATCACTTGATTCCAATGCGGATCCCGAACAAGGGCCAACCGGCACCACATTTAAAATATCTATACCCAATCAACCGGAAAAATAGTTGTTATGGATACAAAAAAACAAATATTGGTGGCTGATGATGATGTGGATTATCTGTTTCAGATAAAACTACATCTTCAAAATATGGGCTATGAAGTAGTAACCGTTGAAAGTCAGAAAGAAGCCGAGCAGATTCTTGAAAATACCAAACCGGATCTGGCGATTTATGATTTGATGATGGAGACAGAAGACAGTGGGTTTGTGTTGAGCTATAAAACAAAGCAGAAATATCCGGATGTTCCGGTTATTATTGCTACGGCTGTTGGTTCTGAAACAGGCATTTCTTTCGGCTTGAGTACGGAAGATGAAAAAAAATGGATTAAGGCGGATTTATATCTTGAAAAGGATATTAGAAAAGAACAACTGGAAAAGGAAATTAAAAAGTTATTGGAACAATAAATTATGCAAAACCTGAAGGTACTTGTGGTCGATGATGAACCCGGTATATGCAGCGGTGTCAAAAGAATCCTGGGCAAATTCACGGTGAGTTATCCTTTCATGGATGAAGACCGTGGATTTGACGTACATGAAGCCTTTACCGGCGAAGATGCCATAGAATCAATCAAAAAGGATCCGCCTGACATTGTTCTGCTCGATAATAAACTACCCGGTATACAGGGTACAGAAGTGCTGGATTATATAAACAAGAATCATCGGGAAATTGTTGTAATGATAATTACTTCATATGCTTCACTTGAGTTGGCTGTGAAGGCTACTGAAATGGGTGCATACGATTTTATACCAAAACCGTTCACTCCACAGGAGTTGAAGTCGTCCATGGAAAAGGTTACCAAACACCTTTTCCTTCAGATAATGACCCAACGGTTGAATAAGGAAGGGAAAGAAGTAAGGTTTCAGTTTTTGTCGGTACTTTCACATGAGCTTAAAAGTCCTTTGAATGCAGTGGAAGGGTATCTGAAGATTATGCAGGAGAGACAGGCCGGTGATAAAATTTCGGATTATGATCAGATCCTCGAACGCTCACTACAACGAATCAATGGAATGAGGACACTCATAATGGATCTGCTTGATCTTACTAAAATACAGTCCGATGAAAAAGAAAAACAATTTGAAAACGTTAATTTATTAGATGTTACAAAAAGTGCAATTGAAACGGTCAGCCCCTATGCCATTCAAAAGGATGTGGATATCAATCTTCATGCAGATGAAGCGATTTATTTCCATGCCGATCCGAATGACATGGAGATCGTACTCAATAATCTTATTTCCAATGCGGTGAAGTATAATTACAAGGAAGGAAAAGTGGATGTTTACCTGCAGAAAGATGCGGATCAGATTGAAATTAAAGTTGCCGACACAGGTATAGGGATGAATCAGGAAGACACTGCAAAACTGTTTAATGAATTTGTTCGCATTAAAAATGAAAAAACCAAAAACATCACGGGCAGTGGATTGGGGTTGTCGATTGTAAAGAAAGTGATTGATTTGTATAAGGGAAACATTTTTGTGGATAGTGAGCCCGACAGAGGAAGCACGTTTACAGTAATTTTACCAATAGATGATCAATAGAACCGCAAAGACTAATTATATGAAAAGTTTACCTGAAAAGACCATTGAGCGATTGAGTGTTTACAGAAGGACACTGCTGAATTGTTTAGCGGAGGGAAAAGAATATATCTATTCCCACGAGATGGCCAATCTGCATAATATTACTGCCGTTCAGGTTAGAAGGGATATCATGTTGATAGGTTATTCAACCACTCTGAAAAAGGGGTATGACGTAAGGGCACTTATCGAACTGATTGGAGAGATCCTCGATTCTCCAAGAGGACTTAATGTTGCCGTTGTAGGCATTGGTAACCTGGGCCGGGCCATCACGGCTTATTTTAGAGGTAAAAGGTCAAGGCTCCAGATTGTTGCTGCTTTTGATACCGACCCCGAAAAGATCAACCGGGTGATTTCAGGGGTGAAATGCTATTCCATGAATGATCTTAAGCAGATTATCAATGAAAAACAGATTAACGTGGCTATTCTTACTGTACCCCCGGATTATGCTGCAAAAGTATCGGAAGCCTTGGTCTATTCAGGTATCAGGGGAATACTGAATTATACTTCCGTTCCTGTGAATGTGCCTTCGGATGTTGTGTTGGAAAACTATGATATGATTACTTCTCTTGAAAAAGTTGCCTATTACGTTAAACAAAAATTGGGCGATGACACCAAAGTCTTTTACGAAGAGTAATTATTGGTTATCTTTGCAGCCTTTCTAATTTGAACAGGCGACATATGAAGATACACAGGAGTTTTGAGCATCTAGGTGAAATCAGGAATCCCGTAGTTACGACGGGTACCTTTGACGGGGTGCATATCGGTCATAAAACCATATTGAACCGGCTCAGGAAGCTGGCCGATGAAATCAATGGTGAAACCGTTCTGATAACTTTTCATCCGCATCCGAGGAAAGTGCTCTATCCTGACTCTGCAGGGAAAGATCTGCGATTGATATCCACACAGAGAGAAAAGATCCATTTACTCAGTAATACAGGACTCGACCACTTGGTCATCATTGAATTTACCCACGAATTTTCTAAGATTACTTCCTATGAATTTGTAGAGAACATCCTGGTAGGTAAGTTAAATGCCAAACGTATTGTGGTGGGCTTTAATCATCACTTTGGACATAATCGTGAGGGAGATTATGCCTATTTATATGAATTGGCCAGGGATCATGATTTTGAAGTGGAGGAAATACCTGAACAGGATGTTGAGAATGAAACAGTGAGTTCTACTGTTATTCGAAAAGCGTTACATGAAGGCCGCATACAGAGAGCCAATGCTTATCTTGATCATTTCTATATCATGATGGGCAAACTGGGTGACGGGCATCCACGATGCCGGGAGATTGGTTTTCCAACCTATAAGCTGAACATCGAGGAAGATGTAAAGTTAATACCTCCCCAGGGCGTATATGCCATAAGCCTTATATACTCCCGCTATAAATATAAAGGCATGCTGAACGTAAAACAGTTTGAAGGTGAAGAGAAGGTAAGTGTGGAAGTTCACCTTTTCGGACATGATCACGAGCTGGAATTAAGAGGTAAAATCCCAACCTTTCGTTTCCATAAACGTATGCGTGATGAGTTAAAGATTGATGAAAATCAGGCATTACACAAACAATTAGAAAGGGATAAATCTGAAATTCAGGAATTAATTTATTAGTCGCCAGGGGATTGCAGGTCAGCGAATGGATTTGGCCATTCGAATTATTTTCTGCCGCCTGGTTTGCCTTTATAAAAAAAATTATTTTATTTATACCTGCATCATTAAAAAAACCCTGTTGTTTTGGAATTTTATAATGATCTTGAAATCATACAAGGAATCCGTGAGAAAGATAATAATATACTGGAATATTTGTATCATGAATATTTTGGATTGGTATATGATCTGGTCTCCCAAAACAATGGCAATAAAGATGATGCAGGAGATGTCCTACAGGAAGCCATTGTTTTAATTTATAAAAAGATCCAAAATGAATCCCTTGAATTAAATTCTTCCTTTAAGACTTATTTTTATTCTGTTTGCCGGCATATATGGCTGCGTGAACTGCGAAACCGTAATACGGAGCTTCGTCATATTATGAATTATGCAAACCGCGATGTAAACGTGGCAGATTCTCTGGAAGCTGAATATGAACAACAACAAAGATACAGATTGTATCAGGAACACTTCAAAAAGCTGGGAAAGGAATGCCGCAGCGTATTGAGGATGTTTCTGATGAATTGTTCTTTTAAGCATATAGCCGGGAAAATGGAGTATAAAAGCGAGAAATATGCCAAGAAGAAAAAGTATAAATGTAAGGAACAACTTGTAAGAGCCATCAAAAACGATAAAAGATTTAAGGGATTATCATGACGGGATATTCTCAAAACACTTGACGGAGATATCTTTTCCCGGTGAAAAATAATACAGCTACAATGATAAGAAATGCTGTTCCACCCCCCATCCACCATATCCGGGAAAAATTGTAAAGTGGGGTTTTGTCGCCGATCAGGATGTATCCTGACCAGAAATAGGGATGGGCATGAAGTGGATCGGAATTCTCAAGGAATTTTATTTTGGCTTTCCTCAGAGCATGATCCTTATGTTCACCATCGGCGAGGACTTCGTAAAAGTATTCCATTAACCTGATGCTGCTGTTATCCTCCACCGGCCACATGGTCATAACGATAGAAGGGCAGCCTGCGTATTTGAATCCTCTTGCCAGGCTGATAACTCCTTCACCCTTTTGAAGTTTTCCGGTGCCGGTGTTGCAAGAGCTTAATACTGCCAGCCGGCTGTTCAGTTCGAGATTATAGATTTCATAGGTGTTGAGGAACCCATCTTCCTTACTTTCTTTTTCCTGCGTGAATGCCATCTTTGAATACATGGGGTCTTCATCGTTTACCAGTGTATGCATAGCCAGATGAAGAATGTCGTAGTTTTCTGACTGATCTTTGAATGCCTCCTCAGTAGCTCGACCGTCCATGTATGTATCTCCCTTGATAATCCTGGTGATGCGTTGTGCTTCTTCTTTGATACCTTTGAGCGGATATAGCTTTTCTCTGTATTCCTGCCGTGTGCGCGCTTTGTATTCCGTTATATCATCTATATTGGCATAAGTAGGAGCGAAGGCTGCGAGTTTTCTTCGGGATCTCCTTTCCCCGGAATTGTTACTATAAAGGACCTTGGCTGAATAGGAATAACCCATATCATATTTTTTTATCAGATAAGCCAGATCATTATAACGGATTTCGTCAAATGTTGTATTTTCGGTAACCAATACCTCAAAAGGCAGATAAGAGAGAAGCTCGTCAGGTATAATGGTTAACTTTTGATTGGAGTCGAGATTCAAAGGTTGTATAAGTTTTGAATATAAATGGTAAGCCAGGGTGTTGTATTTTTGAAAGTCTTTGGTGGAGTGATTTGAAAAATTCCTGGCAGATAGGAAATTGCGCAATTCTAATACCTTATTTGTAAAAGTGGTATCGACGGGAATGGTTTTTAATTGGAAATCATCCTTTTCTATCAGAAAGGCATAAATGTTGCTTTCTGTAAGTACGTATTCAATGAGGGTTTCCCCTGATTTAACCTTTTTTTGTATATTGCTAACCTTCATTGGGCTTTGCTCATATTTCAGGGAGTGATATTTGGGGTATTCTTCTTCAAATTTATCAATAAGGGCCTCATATTCCCTGTTTAATTCAAAGAGCCGTTCATCCCATAAGTTTAGCCTCGATTCGTTCGGTTCTCTTTTCTTGCGTTCTTCAAATATGAGTTCTTCATAAGTCCAAATGTCTTTTTTTAGTTGATCTTCCTTTTTCTCCAGACTGTCGGGGATGTTGCCCATATTGAGCGCCTGGTTAAACTGCATGGCTTCATATAGTACTGCGGCCTTGCTTTCTTCTGCATACCGGAAGGCTTTGTTTAGATATTGGCGTTCACTTGTACGATTATATAGCTCAATGGCGGTTTCTATGGTATTTATGAAAGTTTCTCTTTCATTGGCTGTAAGG
Source organism: Bacteroidales bacterium (assembly GCA_018334875.1). NCBI lineage: Bacteria > Pseudomonadati > Bacteroidota > Bacteroidia > Bacteroidales > Bacteroidales bacterium. Next base: position 17,618 of record JAGXLC010000060.1, read on the forward strand.
TTCAGCTTGCTGCCCTGGCTCTGGTAATCCGTTCTGAGCTCGCCGATTGTTTTCAGGGCCAGTTCATAAGTGATTAATGCTGCCTTCAGGTTTTGTTTGCGATTTTGCTTCAGATTAGCAAGGGTTTTGGCTTTTCTTTTCAGTATATTCACCAGTTGAGATTTGGAGAAGACGTTTTCCGGCTCCGGATTGGCTTGTATGGTGGTATCATTGAAATGCCCGGATAGGGAAATCAATGCCCGCTGATAATATTGTAATGCCTGTGTGTAGTTCCCTCTTAAACGACATAACACTCCCACGTACTCGTAACATCTGGATGTTTCTGGATTCGTTTTTCCCAAATGGGTGATGGTTAAATCCAGAGATTTATGTATTAATTTTTTTGCTTCTTCATATTCTTTTTGGTCCAGTTTCAAGATACCGTAATTCAGATAATGATGGTAAAGTAAGTAGAAAGTTTTTCCAAATTGTTGAATTCCCTGATTAATGGCATTGATAAAGTGCTCTTCTGCTTTCTTATAATTACCCAGCAGGCGATAAGAATTGGCCAGATTTCCATAAGTAACATATAATGCTTCAGGATTCACTCGTTTTTTCAGGCGAATGCTTTTTTCATAAAATGTAATGGCTTTACGGTGCAGACCATGTTCTTTATAGAAAATCCCCAAATTATTATAGACCATCCCCAACCTGTCTATGTTATTTGTGGAATCCTTTTTAAATAGTTTTATTGACCGGTTGTAATAAGATTCCGCTTTTTCGTAATCCTGATACAAGGCATAAATGTTGGCCATGTTCTGAAGATTGGTCCCTACTTTTTTGGGATTGAAATCCGGGTTTTCAGAATAGATTTTATCAGCCTTTTGATAATATTGCAAGGCCTTTTCAAATTTGCCCTGCATTTTGTTTACCACTCCCAGATTCGTGTAGGTATTGGCTATTTTGGGATGTTTGTCCGGATAGGCCTTTTCCTTGTAGGTAAGCTCTTTCAGAAATAAATTTTTTGCATTTTCCAGTTTACCCCCTTGGGCATGCCGGATTCCCTCGTTTTTATACCATTGAATGGAATCCCTCAAATCCCCTGGAACGGGATTTTGTTTTGCCGGCGGAATGGCATAAAGCCCTTGCGGTAAAAGAAAAATTCCCGTAATCAGTATGATAA